>NZ_JBVKCZ010000016.1:0-7121 GCF_055634335.1 Streptomyces sp. NPDC111802
CCGGTGGAGGTGAACTGGGTCTTGGCACCGGTCTTCTCGGTGAACGCGTCCAGCACCTTCTGGAAGTTCTTCTGCTCACTGCCGGACCAGACACCGGCCACGGTGACCGTCTGACCGCTGAGCGCCTTGTCGCCGCCGCCGGCGGAGACGGGGCCGCCGCCACAGGCGGTCGCGCCGAGCGCCAGGACGAGGGCGGTGCAGCCGGTGAGCAGGGTCGTACGTCGTCGCATCATCGTTGATGTCCCTTCGGGGAATGGGGAGTTGACGGAGGTCGGTTCAGGGGAGATTCAGCGGTCGTTGATCCACCAGGCCGCGGTCGAACCGGGCAGCACTCCGGCCGGGCAGGGGCCGCTCGACAGCAGCGGGGTGCCGGAGACCGGTGCGGGCGTGGGCGCCGTACCGAAGTTGACGGCGCAGACGAGACCGTCGCCGCGGACGAAGGCCAGGACACCGGGGGCGCTGTCCAGCCAGCGCAGCGCGCCCTCGCCCAACTGAGGCAGCGCGGCGCGCAGTTGGAGGCCGTCGCGGTACAGGTGCCAGAAGGAGCGGGTGTCGGCGAGGGCGCGGTCCGTGGCGTATTCGGCGAAGTACTCCGGCTGCGGCAGCCACGGCTTGGCGCTCTCCGCGCCGGAGGTGAAGCCGAACGGCGAGGCCTGTCCCGACCACGGCAGCGGCACCCGGCAGCCGTCGCGTATGCGGGCCCGGCTTCCGGTGCGGCGGAAGATCGGGTCGGTGAGCACCTCGTCGGGCAGGTCGACGACCTCGGGCAGGCCCAGTTCCTCGCCCTGGTAGATGTACGCGGCTCCGGGCAGCGCCAGCATCAGCAGCGCGGCCGCGCGGGCGCGGGCGGCGCCGAGGCCGCTGCCCTCGGTGGCGGGTTCGCCGTAGCGGGTGACGGTGCGGACCTGGTCGTGGTTGTTGAGGACCCAGGTGACCGTCGAGCCGGTGCCGGCTATGTCCTGCATGGCCTCGGAGATGACCTTGCGGAAGGCGTCGGCCTCCCAGGGGGCGCTGAGCAGGTCGAAGAAGAAGGCCTGGTGGAGTTCGTCGGAGCGGACGTACAGGGCGTGCTCGCGGGCGGTCGGCACGGACACCTCGCCGACGAGCAGCCGCTCGCGGCCGTCGCGGGCGGTGTACTCCTCGCATGTCGCACGCCACCGGCGCCACACCGCGTGCACCTCGGGCTGGTTCCAGGCGAGCGGGTTGACCGAGTCGCGGGTGCGGGCGTCGGCCTCCGGGTCGTCGGAGTCGGGCAGTTCCGGGTGCTTGTAGAGGCCGGCGGCGACGTCGATGCGGAAGCCGTCGATGCCCCGGTCCAGCCAGAAGCGCAGGATGCGGTCGAACTCGGCGCCGATCTCGGGGTTGCGCCAGTTCCAGTCGGGCTGCTCGGGCGCGAACATGTGCAGGTACCACTGGCCGGGCCGCCCGTCCGCCTCGGTCACCCGGCTCCAGGCCGGGCCGCCGAACATGGAGTGCCAGTTGTTGGGCGGCTCTTCGCCGTCGGCGCCACGGCCGTCGGCGAAGTGGAAGCGGGCACGGGCCGCGCTGCCGGGTTCGGCGGCCAGCGCCTCCTCGAACCACACGTGCTCGCTGGAGCAGTGGTTGGGGACGATGTCCAGCAGCACCTTGATGCCGAGCCGGCGCGCCGCCGCGACCAGCAGATCGAACTCGGCGAGGTCGCCGAAGAGCGGGTCGACGCCGCAGTAGTCGGCGACGTCGTAGCCGTGGTCGTGCTGCGGGGAGGGATAGAAGGGGCTCAGCCAGATCCCGTCGACCCCGAGCTTCCTCAGGTACGGGAGTCCGGCGCGGACCCCGGCCAGATCGCCGACGCCATCGCCGGTGCTGTCCAGAAAGCTGCGGACGTACACCTGGTAGATCACCGCGTCGCGCCACCAGTGGTGCTTACTCAACATGCATGCATGTTAGGTAGGCGTATCGCGGAGGTGTCAATGAAAGAAACAAAGGATACTGGCGAGTTGGGGCGCCAAATTGGGACTTACTTGGACATCCTCACCTCAGATGAGACGCCGCCGTTACCTAACAAGTAACTAGCGGCTGGAGATGGTCGCCAACTCCCGCGCCAACCGCCGCACCGCCGCCTCGGGCGTCTCCCGCCCGGTCATCGCGTCGTGCACGACCGCCTGCACCACCAGGCTCACCTGGTCGTAGCGCGGGCTCTTGGGGCGCGGAGCGGCCGTGAGCACGCTCTCGCGCAGGGTCGGCAGATACGGGAACTCCCGCACCAGCTCCGGATCTTCGTACAGATCGGCCCGTACGGGAGGCAGCGCGCCACGGGTGAGGACCTGGCGCTGGACGCGCTCGCCGGCCAGATACGCGAGCAGGCGCGCGGCCGAGTCGGGGTGCTCGGTGTGGGTGCTGACGGCCAGGTTGGAGCCGCCCAGGACGCTCGTGCCCGGTCCGTCCGGCCCCGGCAGCGGTACGGCACCGATCTTCCCGGCGACCGGTGAGCCCTTGGCCGACGCTCCGACATAGGCGTACGGCCAGTTGCGCAGGAAGAGCAGGCGTCCGTCCTGGAACGCCTGTTTGGACTCCTCTTCCTTGAAGGTCAGCGCCCGCTTCGGGATCCAGCCCTCGCGCACGCCCCGGGCGAGGAAGTCGATGCCGTCGCGGGCCGCCATCGAGTTCACGGTGACCCGCTCGCCCTCGTCGCCGAGGATCGAGCCGCCCGCCGAGTAGACGGCCTCGGCGGCGTTGACGGTGAGGCCCTCGTACGGCAGGAACTGGCCCGCGTAGCCGTCGAGGCCGTACTTGGGCGCGATGGTCTTCGCCGCCCGCTCCAGCTCGGCCCAGGTGCGCGGTGGGTCGACGCCCTCCTTGGCGAGGATGTCCTTGCGGTACAGGAGCAGGCCGGCGTTGGTGACGTACGGGACCGCGTACAGCTGTCCGTCGTAGGTCGCCGTGTCCACGACCGGCGGCAGGAAGGTGTCCAGCGGGAAGCGGTCGCGCGCCAGCGGGCGGATCCAGCCGTGCGCGGCGAACTCCGAGGTCCAGCTGACGTCGATGTTGAGGATGTCGAAGCGGCTGCGCTCGCCCCCGCGCAGGTCGGTGGTCATCTGCGCATGTGTCTCGTCGGCGGAGTCCGGCAGCTCGACCAGGGTGACCTGCTCGTCGGGGTGGGTGCGGTTCCAGCCGTCCAGCACGGAGCCGAGGTAGCCGGTGAGGTCGCCTGCGGTGGCGAGGGTCAAAGGCCCCCTGCCACTCGCGGGACCCTCGTCGGCACGGGCGCCGGAGGCGACGTAGCCGGTCAGGATCACGACGAGGACGAGAAGGCCCCTACCGGCGGCGTGGATCCACCGCATAGGTTCCTCCCTGTACACCTGACACCGGGCGTCTTCGCCCGGGGAACAGAGGCCATGTATACCTGTTAGGTATGCGCGATACTAGGGCCTGCGGCACATTACTCGGGATGCGGGAGGAGAGCACGAGTGCGGCTGCCCCTCCTGGCCCTGCTGGCGCGCGGCCCGGCCCATGGCTACGAACTGAAGCAGGACCTTGAGCTACTGCTGGGCTCCGCGTACCCTCAGCCGAACGTCGGCCAGATCTATGTGACCCTCGGCCGTCTCGAGAAATCGGGGCTGATAGAGGGCGAGGACGTCGAACAGTCGAGCCGGCCCAACAAGAAGGTCTACCACCTCACCGAAGCCGGGCGTGAGGCGCTGCGCGCCTGGTTCGAGGAGACCGAGGACGAGCCGCGCGTGCGGGACGAGTTCTTCATGAAGCTGGCCCTCGCCCCGCAGACCGGTCTCGCCGACCAGATCGCCCTGATCAACAAACAGCGGCGCCAGTACCTGAACACCATGCGTCAACTGTCGAAACTGGCCGCCGCCGAGAACCGGGACAACCGCATCGCCCAGCTGCTGATCGAGGGCGCGATGCTGCACCTGCAGGCCGACCTGGACTGGCTGGAGCGGTGCCAGGAAGAGCTGGAGGAGCTGGAGTGAGCGACGATTCCACTCCTGGGCTGCGCGCGGCGGGCCTGGCCAAGACCCATTACGGCGAGGGTGCTCCGGCGCATGCCGTGCGGGGCGTGGACCTCTCCGTCCGCCGGGGCGAGTTCCTCGCCGTCACCGGTCCCTCGGGGGCCGGCAAGTCGACCTTGCTGCATCTGCTGGGCGGGTTGCAGCGGCCGGACAGCGGGAGCATCTGGCTGGACGGCGAGTGCGCGGACCGGTGGAGCGAGTCCCGCTGGTCGGTGGAGCGCAGAAAGCGCATCGGAATCGTCTTCCAGTTCTTCAACCTGGTCTCCAACCTCTCCGTCGCCGACAACGTCGAGCTGCCCGCCCTGCTGGCCGGCGTCCCGCCGAAGCGGGCCCGCGCCGAGCGCACCGAGCTGCTGACCGAGCTCGGGCTCGCGGGCAAGGAACGGAGCATGCCGGGCGAGCTGTCCGGCGGCGAGCAGCAGCGGGTCGCGCTGGCCCGGGCGCTGGTGAACCGGCCGCCACTGCTGCTGGCCGACGAACCCGCCGGCAGCCTGGACAGCAAGGGCACCCGCGAGGTGATGCGGCTGCTGACCCGCTTCCACCAGCGCGGCCAGACGATCGTGCTGGTCACGCATGACGCCCGGCTGGCGAGCGCCGCGGACCGGGTGATCAGCTTCTTCGACGGCCGGATCGCCGACGACGCCGAGCTGGACGGCGGCCTGCCGCCGCGCCGCTCCGGGACGTCGAGTGTGCTGGAGCTCAGGGACTGAGATGCGGGCGTACGAGCATTTCCCTGATTCCGGGCCGAGGGGCTGAGGCACGTGCGAGCCACCCTGCGCTGGGCGCACTCCGATCTGCGCACGCACCGCGGCGAGGCCCTGTTCCTCGTGCTGGCGACGGCCGGCATCGTCGTCTCGCTGCTGCTGGCCACGGCCCTCTTCGGCTATGCCACCAACCCCTGGCAGCGCGTCTTCACACAGGCTCAGGGCGCGCATGTATGGCTGCACACCGGCGCCTCGGCCGACACCGGGAAGCTGGCCGAGCTCGACGGCGTCGAGTCCGTCGCGGGTCCCTATGCCACCGAGTCCACCACCCTCGCCTCCCGGGGCACCCGCGCCTCCGTGGAACTGCGCGGCACCCCCGAGCGCCCCGCCGTCGGCCGCCCGCTGCTGACCTCCGGCCACTGGCTGGACCCGGCGAACCCCGAGGGCGTGGTCCTGGAGAGCCGCCTGGCCCGCGCCCTCCTGGCCGCCCCCGGCGACACCCTCACCCTGCCCGGCACCGACCGGGCCCTGACCGTGCTCGGCATCGCCGACAGCGCCGAGCCGCGCTATCGGGCCGGTGAACAGGCGGGGCTCGTCTGGGCGCCGCCGTCCGCCGTGCGCGACCCGGGCGGCCAGGTGATCGGGCTGCGCCTGACGGACCCCGACGACACGGACTACGCGGTCCAGCGCGCCGTGACCGTACTGGGCGCCGGTGCGATCGGCGAGGTCTCCACCTGGAAGCAGGCCCGCGCCGAGGCACAGGGCGACAACCGGCTGCTCGGGCAGGTGCTGGGGCTGTTCGGGCTGGGCGCGCTGGTCGCCGCCGGGCTCGCCGTGCACGGGGCCATCGGCACCCGGATCCGCGGCCATCTGCGGGACATCTCGGTGCTGAAGGCGATCGGCTTCACGCCGGGTCAGGTGGTGCGCGTCTTCCTGCTCCAGCACCTCGCCTATGCGCTGCTCGGCGCCGTGGCCGCGGCGGCTCTCATCCAGGCGCTGGGCAGCCACATCCCGGGGAGGCTCGGGGACGCGGTGGGGGTCTGGCAGGGGCTGCCGGGACACACCGTGGCGCTGTTCGTGGTGCCGGTGGGGGCGGTGCTGTTCATCGGCGCGACCACGGGGCTCGCGGCCTGGCGGGCGGGGCGGGTGCCTCCGGTGCCGGTGCCCCGGCGTGCGGCCCCGCTCGGCGGCCGGCTCTCTGGTGTGGCACGTGGGGCGCTCGGTCTGCGGTTGCCGCCGGCGCTGGTGCTGGGCTGGCACCGGGCGTTCACCCGCCGCCCGCGGTCCCTGGCCGCGGTCGCCCGGCTCGCGCTGCCGCTGCTGCTGATCGTGGTGGCGATGAGCGCCTGGACCACCATCGAACGCTTCGACAGCAGGCCCGAGCAGATCGGCCTGCCGACCGCCCTCACGGTCCACGCCTCGGATCTGGCCGACCGCGACACCCGCGCGCTGCTGGAACGCGACCCGCGGGTCGCCGCCGCCTACCCGGGCGTCGAGGTGGCCGCCCTGGTCCCGGGCCAGACCGCCACGATCGCCCTGCGCGGCCTCGGCACCCACGCGGATCCCTACCCGTACGCCCTGGCCGAGGGCCGTGCCGCGCTGGGCCGCGACGAGGCGGTGGCCGGGCAGGGGCTGCTGGAGCTGCTGGATGTGAAGGTCGGCGACTGGGTGCGGATGACCGTCGGCGACCAGCCGCAGATCCTGCACATCGTGGGCCGGAGCATCGAGCCGGAGAACGCCGGCCGGGTCATCTCCACCTCCCTGGACACCCTCCGCGAGAACGACCCCCGCCTCGGCCCCACCCTCTACGAGCTGCGGCTCCGCCCCGGCGCCGACCCCGATCAGGTGGCCGACGGGCTGGCCGACGCCGGGCAGGGACGCCTCGACGTCCACGCCGTACCGAACCCCGCCGACGGGCTCTCGCCCCTGCGCGGGGTCGTGGTGGGCCTCATCGCCGTCCTGGCCCTGATCGGGCTCATCGAACTGCTGACCGCGATCGGCGGCACGGTGCGCGAGGGCGAGCGCGACCTGCTGGCCCTCAAGGCCATCGGCCTGTCCCCCCGGCAGATCACGGCGATCACCGTCACATCCACCGCCTGCACCGCCCTGGCGGCGGTCGTCGTCGGTACGGCCGTGGGCGTACCCCTCGGCCACTGGCTGATCGACTCCCAGGGCAGATCGAGCGGCATCGGCTCCGGGATCGCCCAGGGCCCCTCCCCCGCACTTCTGCTGCTGTTCGGCACCGCTGCGGTCGCCGGGGCGGCGGCCCTCGCCGCCGTACCCGCGGGCCGCGCGGCCCGCCGCCGCCTCGCGGACACGCTGAGCGCGGTCGCCTGACCAACGCCGGACCCGACCCGACGGATTCCGCGAGGTCAACCGCCGTGGCGGCCGGGGCCGTAGGGCTGCTGCGGGTTGT
>NZ_JBVKCZ010000016.1:7219-140043 GCF_055634335.1 Streptomyces sp. NPDC111802
GTACGGGGGCGGCGGGGTGTGGGGCGGCCGCGGCGGGGCGTACGGGTTCTGCGGGCCCGGTGCGTACGGGTTCGGTGGGCCCGGCGCGTAGGGGTTTCCGGGCGGCGTGTGCGGAGTGCCCTGCGGCGGTACGAAGCGGTCGCCTGACCAACGCCGGGACCCAACCCCGACGGATTCCGCGAGGTCAGCCGCCGTGACGGCCGGGGCCGTAAGGCTGCTGCGGGTTGTACGGGGGCGGCGGGGTGTGGGGCGGCCGCGGCGGGGCGTACGGGTTCTGCGGGCCCGGTGCGTACGGGTTCGGTGGGCCCGGCGCGTAGGGGTTGCCCTGCGGGGGCGTGCTGTAGGGGTTCCCGGGCGGCATGTGCGGAGTGCCCTGCGGCGGTACGAAGCCGTTGGGTGCGTACGACGGTGGCGGCGGGGTCGGTGTCGGGCCGGGCGTCGGCGGGAGGGTGGCCGGGTGGTCCGCGAGCCGAATGCCGTACCGGCTCTTGAGGCGGCCCATCTCCAGCAGGGAGATGGCCGTGACGGTCACGGGGGCGCTCAGGATGAAGACGACGCCCATGGCGAGGCCGAGGCCGTGCAGATCACCTGTGATGAGGTCGGGGATGGCCATCAGCCATGTCGTCACCGTGGCGAGCAGCGGCGGCAGGCAGCGGTGCACGACGGCGGTGCCGAAGAAGTTCCCCGAGATCCGGTAGGCGCCGGCGATCACGAAGAACGCCATCCAGAGCCCCACGAAGCTGACCAGAAGGGTCCCGAAGGCCCCGAGGGCGCCGCCCAGCTGGAAGATCAGCACCGTACCGAGCGCCGAGCCGATGAACAGCAGCAGCAACTTCAGCGACCTGACGAGCGGGTCCCGCAGCTGGCTCACCGTACCTGCGCCGGAACGCCGCCAGAGGTAGAGCATCACGCCGACCGTGAGCGGTGTGATGAACAGCAGGACCAGACAGGCGGTGGCCGCGTTGTCCAGCATCTCGTCGAAGGCGAAGCCGCCCTCGACGAAGGTGTAGACACCGAACGCCGCGACCGCGCCGGCGATGACCCGCACCCGCTTGAGCGCGTCCACCGACGGATCCAGTGACTCCGGGATCCAGGCCGGGTGGAACACCGCCCGCGCCACATGATGAGGCTTCAGGAACGACCGGGCGGTCAGGGTACCGCCGGTCCAACTCCCTTGTGGATAAGTCAACTTGCACTCCCCCGAGTGATCGTTGTCATGATCGCCGAGGGATTCTACGGGAAACGGACGGCAACGCGCCGCCCGCTTTCCGTATCAGCGGTCACTGGCATCCGGGGTCACTGGCATCCTCGGTCACTGCCGCCCGCGCAGCTCCCGGTACTTGGCGACGAGCGCCTTCGTCGACCCGTCCAGCCCCGGCACCTCGGCGCCCTCGGTCAGCGCGGGCTCGACCCGCTTGGCGAGGACCTTGCCGAGCTCGACGCCCCACTGGTCGAAGGAGTCGATGTTCCACACCGCGCCCTGCACGAACACCTTGTGCTCGTACAGCGCGATCAGCTGACCGAGCACCGACGGAGTCAGCTCGCGCGCGAGGATCGTGGTCGTCGGGTGGTTGCCCTTGAACGTCTTGTGGGTCACCAGCTCCTCCGGCACCCCCTCCGCACGCACCTCCTCCGGCGTCTTGCCGAACGCCAGTGCCTGCGTCTGCGCGAAGAAGTTCGCCATCAACAGGTCGTGCTGCGCCTTGAGTTCGTCGCTCATCTCGGCGACCGGCTCGGCGAAGCCGATGAAGTCCGCCGGGATCAGCTTGGTGCCCTGGTGGATCAGCTGGTAGTACGCGTGCTGCCCGTTGGTGCCCGGCGTGCCCCACACGATCGGCCCGGTCTGCCAGTCGACCTCCCGCCCGTCCCGGCCGACGTACTTGCCGTTGGACTCCATGTCCAGCTGCTGGAGATACGCCGTGAACTTCGACAGATAGTGGCTGTACGGCAGCACCGCGTGCGACTGGGCATCGTGGAAGTTGCCGTACCAGATGCCCAACAGGCCGAGCAGCAAAGGCACGTTGGCCTCGGCGGGCGCGGTGCGGAAGTGCTCGTCGACGATCCGGAAACCGTCCAGCATCTCCCGGAAGCGGTCCGGCCCGATGGCGATCATCAGCGACAGACCGATCGCCGAGTCGAAGGAGTAGCGTCCGCCTACCCAGTCCCAGAACTCGAACATATTGGCCGTGTCGATCCCGAAGTCGGCCACCTTCTCGCCGTTCGTCGACAGCGCGACGAAGTGCTTGGCGACGGCCTCCGTCCCGGCCTTCAGCTCACCCAGCAGCCAGTTGCGCGCGGACGTGGCGTTGGTGATCGTCTCGATGGTGGTGAACGTCTTGGACGCGATGATGAACAGCGTCTCGGCCGCGTCCAGGTCACGGGTGGCTTCGTGCAGGTCGGCGCCGTCGACGTTCGACACGAAGCGGACGGTGAGGTCGCGGTCGGTGAAGCTGCGCAGCACCTCGTAGGCCATCGCGGGGCCGAGGTCGGAGCCGCCGATACCGATGTTGACGACGTTCTTGATCCGCTTGCCGGTGTGGCCGGTCCAGGCGCCGGAGCGGACCCGCTCGGCGAAGCCGGCCATCTTGTCGAGGACGGTATGCACACCCGGGACGACGTTCTCCCCGTCGACCTCGACCACGGCATCCCGCGGCGCGCGCAGCGCGGTGTGCAGCACGGCGCGGTTCTCGGTGGTGTTGATCTTCTCGCCGCGGAACATGGCGTCCCGCAGCCCGAAGACGTCCGTCGCGGCGGCCAGCTCGCGCAGCAGCCGCAGCGTCTCGTCGGTGACCAGGTGCTTGGAGTAGTCGATGTGCAGGTCGCCGACCTGCGTCGTGTACCCCGCGCCGCGGCCCTCGTCGGCGCCGAACAGCTCCCGCAGCTGCACGTCGCCGAGCTCCTCACGGTGCTTGGCCAGCGCGGTCCACTCGGGGGTCTGGTTGAGCCTGGTACGGCCGTCTGCGTTCATGTACGACTTCAGCCTTCTTTCGTGCCTGTCCCAGCTGTTCCAACCTAATTGATCAGCGCGGGACCTGAGCGGTCGTGACGTCGTCGTCCAGCGCAACAACAGGTACGTGGGGCTTGCGTGCCGGTATCAACGAGATGACGGCCAGGGCGAAGAGCGCTGCGGCCAGCAGAGCCGGTCCGTTCAGCCCCCACGCCCCCGCCACGGCACCGCCGAGCAGCGCACCGATCGGGGCACCGGACGTCGAGGCCGTGCGGAAGGCCGAGGCGATCCGGCCCACCATGGCCTCGGGGCTGCGCTGCTGCATCAGCGTGACCTGGTTGACGTTCCACACCATGCCCATGGCGCCGAGCAGCACCATGCCCGCCAGGAGGGCCGCCAGATGGCGGACGGTCCCCGTGAGCAGCAGCGCCGAAGTCTGCACGGTCCCGGCCAGCAGCAGTGCCCGCATCCGCCCGGTTCTGCTCGCGATCCGCTGGGCCACGAATCCGCCCGCCAGCCCGCCGACCGCGTACGCGGTCATCGCCGCCGCGTAGGCTGCGTGGCCGCCGTGCAGCCAGCTCGTCACATGGAGCACCAGCGTGGCGATCAGGGCACCCATCCCGATGTTGCACAGGAGGGTGGCCACACAGCACGCCCGCAGCGCCCGGTCCCGCCACAGTGCGCGCAGCCCTTCGCCGATCTCGGCCCGCAGTGTGCCGCCCGCCGGGCGTGGTCCGCGCTCGGGCGGCCGTATCCGCAGGGATGCCACCAGGACGGCGGCCAGCAGATAGGTGCTCGCGTCGGCCACGAAGGGCATCGCGATGCCGGCCGTCAGCAGCAGCGGCACGAACGGGCCCGCGATCAGGCCGCCGGCGAGTTGCTGGCCGGTCATCAGACGGGCGTTGGCGCTACCCAGGGCCGTGGGGTCGACCAGGGCCGGGAGCAGGGCGGTGGCGGCGTTGTCGAACAGGGTCTGGAGTGTCGTCAGTGAGAAGGCGAGCACCAGCAGCAGCGGGATCGAGGCGTGTCCCAGTCCCACAGCCAGCGCGAATCCGGCGACGAGCAGTCCTCGTACGAGATCGACCGCCCACATCGCGCGCCGCTGGTCCACCCGGTCCGCCACGGCCCCGCCGAGCAGCCCGAAGAGCAGCCAGGGGACATAGCCGCAGGCTGTGATCGAGGCGATGACCAGGGGGTCGTCCGTGAGCTGCACGGCGAGCAGCGGCAGCGCGGTGGTACGCAGCGCGTCCCCGAACCGCGAGATCACCGCGGCGGTCCACAGTCGTCCGAATCCACCGCGCCACGCGGGCGCACGCACGTCTTCCGTCCCAGCCGTTGCCACGGCTCCCCCTCCGGTCCGTCTGTGTCGATGCGAAAGATCGATACACAAACCGTAGAGGGCGCCACTGACAATCGGCCCCGGAGCGGAAGGCCGCGGTGGATCCGACTGGTCCGGCCAGGCACCCACAGGTACCCGGCCGGCCTCAACTCCTAGATCTCGCCTCGCAGTTTGGCGAGCGCCTCGGCGAGGATCGCCTCGCCGTCCGCGTCGCTGCGCCGTTCCCGTACATACGCGAGGTGCGTCTTGTAGGGCTCGGTGCGCGGCGGGTCCGGCGGGTTGTCCCGGTCCTGTCCGGCGGGAAAGCCGCAGCGCGGGCAGTCCCAGGTGTCGGGAACCTGCGCGTCGCTGGCGAAGCTGGGCTGCGTCTCGTGCCCGTTGGAGCACCAGAAGGAGATGCGCAGCCGGGGCGCGGACTCGCCCCGCTCGGCCTCGCCCATCGGCCCCGCCCCGACCCGGCTTCCTCGGATCGCGTTGCCACTTGCCACGGTCGTAACTCCCTGCGTGATGGTGCCGCAAAGCGAGTCGGCGTTTCGCTTCACTGCGAGCGCCTCAGTCTACGTAAGGCCCAACGCGCGTCCAGTGATTGGAGTTACAGAGCCCCTACACCAAGACGCAAGCCCCATGATAGGCCGCGCTCAGCTGCGCGTACCGAACATGGGGCCTTACGTGTGGATTGTGCGTGCCGGTCAGTTGCTGACCTTCATCGTGATGCCGAGTACGACAATGCACGCGAACCAGAGCAGACCGACCACCACGGTGATCCGGTCGAGGTTGCGCTCGGCGACCGAGGAGCCGCCGACGGACGACTGCATGCCGCCACCGAACATGTCGGAGAGGCCGCCGCCCTTGCCCTTGTGCATCAGCACCAGCAGCATCAGCAGCCCGCTGAAGACGATCAGGGCGATCGAGAACCCCATAACCACGGCTGGACCAACTTCCTCGGATCTGGATGGACGACAGGGGCACAGCCTCAGGGCTGTGCCCCCGCAAGGGTACGACGGATCGCCGCTACCGCATACTCACTGGTCGCGGAAGCGCACGATCTTGACGAACTCGTCGGCGTCCAGCGAGGCGCCCCCGACCAGGGCGCCGTCGATGTCGGCCTGCGCCATGATCTCGGCGACATTGCCCGACTTCACGGAGCCGCCGTACTGGATGCGGACCTTGTCGGCCAGGTCCTCGGAGTACAGCTCGGCGATCTTGCCACGGATGGCGGCGCAGACCTCCTGCGCGTCCTCGGCACCGCAGACCTTGCCGGTGCCGATGGCCCACACGGGCTCGTAGGCGATCACGACGGTCTCGGCCTGCTCGGCCGGGAGGTCCTTCAGACCGCCCTCGACCTGGGCGAGGGTGTGGGTGACGTGGTTGCCCGCCTCACGGACGTCCAGTTCCTCGCCGACGCACAGGATCGGGGTCAGGCCGTGCTTGTAGGCGGCCTTGACCTTGGCGTTGACGATCTCGTCGGTCTCGGCGTGGTACTGGCGGCGCTCGGAGTGGCCGACCGCCACGTACGTGCACTTCAGCTTGGCCAGCATCGGGCCGGAGATCTCGCCGGTGTAGGCACCGGAGTCGTGCGCCGAGATGTCCTGGGCGCCGTACTTGATCTTCAGCTTGTCGCCGTCGACCAGGGTCTGCACGGAGCGCAGGTCGGTGAAGGGCGGCAGGACGGCGACCTCGACTGCGTCGTAGTCCTTGTCGGCCAGGGCGAAGGCGAGCTTCTGGACGTGGGCGATGGCCTCGAGGTGGTTGAGGTTCATCTTCCAGTTGCCCGCCATCAGCGGCGTGCGCGTGCTCAAAGGTCAGTCCTCCAGTGCGGCGAGGCCGGGGAGCGTCTTGCCCTCGAGGTATTCGAGGGAGGCGCCGCCACCGGTCGAGATGTGGCCGAATGCCGACTCGTCGAAGCCCAGGGTGCGGACGGCCGCGGCGGAGTCGCCGCCGCCGACCACGGTGAAGCCCGGGGATTCGACGAGGGCCCGGGCGACCGCCTTGGTGCCCTCGGCGTAGTCGGGGTGCTCGAAGACGCCCATGGGGCCGTTCCAGAAGACGGTGCCGGCGTCGGCGAGCTTCGAGGCGTACAGCTTGCGGGTCTCCGGACCGATGTCCAGACCCTCCTGGTCGGCGGGGATGGCGTCCGCGGCGACGGTCGTGGGGTTGGCCGGGGCCTTGGTCTTCAGGTCCGGGAACTCGGTGGAGACCAGGACGTCGACCGGCAGGACGAGCTCGACGCCGCTCTTCTCGGCGCGCTCCATGTACTCGGTGACGACCGGGATCTGGTCCTCCTGCAGGAGGGAGATGCCGACCTCGTGGCCCTTGGCCTTGAGGAAGGTGTACGCCATGCCGCCGCCGATCAGCAGCCGGTCGGCCTTGGCGAGCAGCTGGTCGATGACGGCGAGCTTGTCGGACACCTTGGCGCCGCCGAGCGCGACGACGTACGGCCGCTTGACGTCCTCGGTGAGCTTCTTCAGGACGGCGACCTCGGTCGCGATGAGGTAGCCGGCGTAGTGCGGCAGCTTGGCCGGGAGGTCGTACACCGAGGCGTGCTTGCGGTGCACCGCGCCGAAGCCGTCGCCGACGTAGACGTCGGCGAGGGCGGCGAGCCGGTCGGCGAAGGCGGCGCGCTCGGCGTCGTCCTTGCTGGTCTCGCCGGCGTTGAAGCGGAGGTTCTCGACCACGGCGACCTGGCCGTCGGCGAGACCGGTGACGACGGCCTGGGCGGACTCGCCGACCGTGTCGGTCGCGAAGGCCACCTCGGCGCCGAGGAGTTCACCGAGGCGCGCGGCGGCGGGCGCGAGCGAGAACACCGGGTCCGGGACGCCCTTGGGGCGGCCCAGGTGCGAGGCGACGACCACGCGCGCGCCCGCCTCGGCCAGCGCCTTGACGGTGGGCAGCACGGCGCGGATACGGCCGTCGTCGGTGATGGTGGTGCCGTCCAGCGGCACATTCAGGTCGGCGCGGACGAAGACCCGCCGGCCCGCGACTCCTTCGGCGAGGAGTTCGTCGATCGTCTTCATGGAAGGGGACTCCCGAGGAGGGTTCGTGATGCTCGGATCGCCAGTGATCCTAAGAGGGCTGGTCTGCACGTGAGTCAGGGCCCGGGCGGCGCGTCCCTGCGCCGCCCGAGCCCTGGCCTCACATCAAGGTGTCTGCTCTGCCGATCAGAGCTGGTTGCCGACGAAGACCGTCAGGTCGACGAGGCGGTTGGAGTAGCCCCACTCGTTGTCGTACCAGCCGATGACCTTCACGTTCTTGCCCTCCTGGACCATGGTCAGGGAGGAGTCGAAGGTGCAGGAGGCCGGCTCGTTGACGATGTCGGAGGAGACGATCGCGTCCTCGGTGTACTCGAGGAGACCCTTCAGCTCGCCCTCGGCGGCCTTCTGGAAGGCGGCGTTGACCTCTTCCTTGGTGACCTCACGGCCGAGCTCGACGACGAGGTCGGTGACCGAGCCGGTCGGGACCGGGACGCGCATGGCGATGCCGTCCAGCTTGCCCTTGAGCTGCGGAAGGACCAGCGCGGTGGCCTTGGCGGCACCCGTGGTGGTCGGGATGATGTTCTCGGCGGCGGCGCGGGCGCGGCGCAGGTCCGAGTGCGGGAAGTCCAGGATGCGCTGGTCGTTGGTGTATGCGTGGACCGTCGTCATCAGGCCCTTGACGATGCCGAAGTTCTCGTCGAGAACCTTCGCCATCGGCGCCACACAGTTCGTGGTGCAGGAGGCGTTGGAGATGACGTGGTGGTTTGCCGCGTCGTACTTGTCCTGGTTGACGCCCATCACGATGGTGATGTCCTCGTCCTTGGCCGGAGCCGAGATGAGGACCTTCTTGGCGCCGCCCGCGATGTGCTTCTCGGCGTCGGCCTTCTTGGTGAAGATGCCGGTCGACTCGATGACGATGTCGACGCCCAGCTCACCCCACGGGATGTCGGCGGGGTTGCGCTCGGAAAGCACCTTGATGGTCTTGCCGTCGACCGTGATGGTGTCGGCGGTGTGCGAGACCTCCTGCTTGAGACGGCCAAGGATGGTGTCGTACTTCAGCAGGTGAGCGGTGGTCGCTGTGTCACCCAGGTCGTTGACAGCCACGATCTCGATGTCAGCGCCCTGCTCCAGCAGCGCGCGGAAGTAGTTGCGACCGATACGACCGAAGCCGTTGATGCCTACGCGGATCGTCACGAACCGATCTCCTCGTTGGTACGCCGGCCATGCGGTGCCGGCGAGCTCTGTTTGGGATGTCCCCGACCGCCTACGACCCTACCTCTCTGAGGCCGCCGTGGTGACATCCAGATGCCTCATACACGGCACGGCGGTCCGTACCCGCCAGTAGGGGTACGGACCGCCCCGCCCGAAAGTCCGGATCACTCGATTTGGTCACTGTGCGTTGCGCGCAGTTGACCTCGGCGTGTCACTCGTCAAGTGAGTCGAGGGCGTTTCCGATGAGCGCCGTACGGTCGGCCGCCGCGGTGATGTGTTCCAGGCCGAAGCCGAGAAGCACCGTGTCGTCCGTGGTGATCGCGCCGTACGTCTGGAACAGCGCTCCGGTGCGTGCCCAGTCCTTGAGCGCGGCCGGGCTGCCCGCGGGCGGTCCGCTCACACTCCAGGCGCCGAGCGACGTCTCGAAGCCCTCGGTCTCGGTGGCCGTTCCGCCGACGACGAGCGCGGCCTGGTCGGCGAGGACGCCACGGCCGCCGAAGCCCGGGTCGGAGACATAGCTGATCGAGATCTCGACGGACTTGCCGGCGTACGCGCTCAGGTCGAACTCGACCTGCTTCCAGCCCGCGGAGGCGCCGGTGAGGGCGTACCACTGGCCGCTGGTACCGGACGCGGTGCAGCCGGCGGCCGACTGCGTCAGGTAGTGCGCGAGCCAGGGGTGCTCGGCCATGTAGAACCCGGCCTCGCACTCCGCCGGCACGGTGTTGCTGGTGGCACCGCCCTTCTCGGGAAGCGTCGTCCAGTCCTCGCCCCCGGTAGTGTGGGCCTCGATCAGGACGTTGTCGTAGCCGGGTTCGACATCCCACAGCAGCTGGGTGCGCAGGACGGGTTGCTGCGCCGCCGTCACACCGGTGAGGTCGACGGTCCTGGTGAGCCGCTTGTAGGCGTCGTCGGTGTGCACGGCGGCCGCCATCCAGGAGCCCGCGTAGGGGCCGTACGGGCTGACGGTGCCGGCGAACCGGCCCGCGCCCGCGCTGGCGAACTGCGGGTAGGTGTCGACGGACAGCTGGTCCGAGGTGACGCTGTAACTCCCGGCCTTGTCGAGCGGGTTGCCGGTGGCGTCGCCGAGCGCTCCGGTGAAGCCGCCGAGCTTGCCGGAGCCGGTGAAGCCGGTGGCGCCGGGGAGCGACGTACGGGAGTAGGCGCCCAGGTAGTACTGGCTGAAGTCGTTCGACAGGGTGCCGCCGCCGAGGTCGACGTTGCCGCCGGCCTGCTCACCTGCCTCCATCAGCTTGCCGCCCTCGTTGAGGTAGGCGCGCAGCTGGAGCTGGGTGGCGTTGCCCGGGACGTTCGCGCCGGTGTAGTGGACGACGGTGTCGAAGTGACTCAGGACGCCGAGCGCGTCGGGCGCGCCCTGTGCGGCGACGTCCCAGACGATCGCCCGGTGGCCGTTGGCCTTGAGCGCGTCGACGTACTTCTGCGCGTGCGTGGCGCCGGCGCCTTCCTCGGCGACCACGAGGACGTCCGCGCGCGGCCGTTCGGCCACCGTGTACGTGAAGTGCTCGCTGGAGACCTTCTGTCCGCTCCTGGTCTCACCGGTGAACCACACCTCGACCTTGTCCCCCTGGTCGCCGTCGGCGACCTTGGCGCGGTACTGGTCGAAGTAGAGGTTGTCCTCACCGCCGTATGTCTCGCCGCCCTGCCAGGGCCTGAGCGCCATGTCGTGCGTACGGCCGCCGTTGACGCGGTACTTGAGCTCCTTGTCGCGCACGGACCTGCGTACGACGACGGAGACCTCCTGGTCCGCGCCACGGGAGTACGACGTGGTGAACGGCGCCGGGGTGAAGTCGGCGGCCTTCAGGCCGAGCGAGGAGACGGGCTGGTCGGGACGCCCGGCGCTCTCGGCGACCGAGAGCGCGAACGGCACGTTCTTCGCGAACTCGTCCTGGATCAGCCTCTCGTCGTCCGGGAAGTTGAACACCGACTGGCAGTCTGCCGCGTTCCACTGGTCGTTCGGGTCGATGTTCGACGCGGTCTGACAGGTCGACATCTCGGGCGTGTACATCGCCAGGCCGTTGACGTTCGAGGCGTGACCGTCTGCCTCGCCGTTGGTCGTGTACAGCTCCGAGGAGACCTGCGGACGGTAGCCGGGGATCGCGGAGTTGTCCGGGGTTCCGGCGAGGGCCTTGTACATCACGTCGTCGGGGGTGTCGGTGGCCACCTGCCAGCCGACTCCGTAGAGGATGAGTTCGGCGGCGGAGTGGTAGTTGATGCCGTAGGTGAAGCCGATGCGCTTCTCGAAGGAGTCCAGCGCCTTGGTCTCGGGCTCGGAGGCCGGGGACGCGCCGCGATAGGTCTCGCTGGTGGGGTTGGGGGACGAACCCTCGTCGTCGTAGCCCCACTTGTAGCTGAAGTTGCGGTTGAGGTCGACGCCGTCGCCGGTGGTGATGGTGCCGTCGTCGTTGATGTCCCGCAGGTTCTTGCGCCACAGGCGGCTGTTCGAGTCCTGGAACGTGTAGTCGTAGCCGTCGGGGTTGGCCGAGAGGACGAACCACAGCTCGGTCGAGTCGACGATCTTCTTGATCCGCTTGTCCGTCTTGTAGTTGTCCAGGTAGTGGTGCATCAGGCGCCGGGTCATCTCCGGCGTGATCCACTCGCGCGCGTGCTGGTTGGACATGTAGAGGACGGAGGGCTTGGAGCCGTCCTTCGTCGTCTTGGCGTTCTTGGTGAGCTTGAGCGCCAGGATGTCCTGGCCGTTGACCGTCTTGCCGATGGAGATGACCTTGGTGAGGCCGGGGTTCTCCTGGCCGGTCCGGACGATCTCCTCCTTGAGCCCCCCGCTGCCGCTGTACGGGCGGTACACGCCCTCGGCGGCCTGCTCGGTACGGGCCTCCGCCTTGGTGGAGAGGTCGTGCTCGGTGAGCTCGACGCCCTGCTTCTCGAGCTTCTTGGCCTGGTCGTCGGTGAGGTAGACCTCGACGGTGGCCGTGCCCTTCTCGGGCGCCTGCTCGCTGAGTTCGTGGCCGTCCTGACCGGCCGCCAGCAGCAGGGGTACCTGCTTCTTGGTGACCTCGGCCCGGAAGACCTTGACTTCGCTCGGGTCGGTTTCCTGTGAACTTCCCGGTCGTGCCTGTGCGATGGGTGCGATACTCGCCCCACCTATGAGGAGCGCGCCGACAGCGAGGATCGATCTCGCTCTGGGTCTCATGTACCCCCCTAGCAGTGTTTCGCCACAGTGGCGAATGACTGCCAGGCTCATGCCACTTCATGTTCCAGTCAAGAGCGCCGCAAAGACTGACAAATACCGGTGCCGACGTCCCAAGTGGACGTCGGCAGCGCGATATTGACGATCTGTTGGGTCACCCCACGAGGTTGTCCGCGAGTTCCTCGGAGAGGTTGGCCTCCGTGCCCGGGATCCCGAGGTCCTGGGCCCGCTTGTCGGCCATGGCCAGCAGTCGGCGGATACGGCCGGCGACGGCGTCCTTGGTCAGCGGCGGGTCGGCGAGCGCGCCCAGCTCCTCCAGGGAGGCCTGCTTGTGCTCCATGCGCAGACGTCCGGCGGCGGCGAGGTGCTCAGGGACCTCCTCGCCGAGGATCTCCAGGGCGCGCTGGACTCGGGCGCCGGCGGCGACGGCCGCGCGCGCGGAACGGCGAAGGTTGGCGTCGTCGAAGTTGGCGAGGCGGTTCGCCGTGGCGCGGACCTCGCGGCGCATCCGGCGCTCCTCCCAGGCCAGCACGGACTCGTGCGCGCCGAGGCGGGTGAGCAGGGCGCCGATGGCGTCGCCGTCCCGGACGACGACCCGGTCGACGCCGCGGACCTCGCGGGCCTTCGCCGCGATCGACAGCCGGCGGGCGGCGCCGACCAGAGCGAGCGCGGCCTCGGGCCCCGGGCAGGTCACCTCGAGGGAGGACGAGCGGCCGGGCTCGGTGAGCGAGCCGTGCGCGAGGAAGGCACCGCGCCAGGCGGCTTCCGCGTCACAGGTCGCGCCGGAGACCACCTGTGGGGGCAGACCGCGGATCGGGCGGCCCCGCCCGTCGACCAGGCCGGTCTGGCGGGCCAGCTGGTCACCGCCCGCGACCACACGAACGACGTAACGCGAACCGCGGCGCAGCCCGCCCGGCGCCATCACGATCAGCTCGGAGCTGTGGCCGAAGATCTCCAGGATGTCCCGCTTCAGCCGGCGCGCCGCCATCGCGGTGTCCAGCTCCGCCTCGATCACGATGCGCCCGCTGACCAGGTGGAGGCCGCCGGCGAACCGCAGAATGGCGGAGACCTCCGCCTTCCTGCAGCAGGTCCGGGTGACGGGGAGCCGGGAGATCTCATCCTTCACCGCTGCCGTCATCGCCATGGGCCGATCCTTCCATGCATCCGAAAAATACGGTCGTACGCGGCGGCGAGGAGCTCCGGGTCGTGCCGGGGCGTCCCGTCCGTCCGGGCCACCGGGGCCAGCTCGACCGCGGCGCCGAGCCGCTTGGCGGCCTCGGTGAGCACTTCGCGGTCGGGCACGGCGGCCTCGTCGGCCAGCACCACGTCCAGGGCGAGTTTAGGGGCGTGTCGTCCCAAAACCTCCAAATGACGCTGCGGGGAGAACCCCTCGGTTTCTCCCGGCTGCGGGGCGAGGTTCAGGGAGAGTACCCGGCGCGCCTTCGTCTGGGTGAGGGCGTCCAGGAGTTCGGGCACCAGCAGATGCGGGATGACCGAGGAGAACCAGGACCCGGGGCCGAGCACCACCCAGTCGGCGTCCCGGACGGCGGCGACGGCCTCCGGGACGGCGGGCGGGTCGAACGGCACGACGTGCACCGACTGCACCTCACCGGGGGTGAGGGCGACGTTGGCCTGACCGCGGACGGTCTCGACCTCCTCGGGTCGGTCCGGGTCGTGCCCCTTGACCAGGGCCTGGAGCTCCAGGGGTACGGCGGACATGGGCAGCACCCGCCCGTGCGCGCCGAGCAGCTTGCCGACCAGGTCGAGGGCCTGGACATGGTCGCCGAGCTGCTCCCACAGGGCGACGATCAGCAGATTGCCGACCGCGTGGTCGTGCAGATCGCCCTGGGAGTGGAAGCGGTGCTGGATGACGCGGGCCCAGGTCTGGCCCCAGTCGTCGTCGCCGCACAGCGCGGCCAGCGCCTTGCGCAGGTCGCCGGGCGGCAGCACGCCCAGCTCGTCGCGCAGGCGCCCGCTGGAGCCGCCGTCGTCGGCCACGGTGACGACGGCCGTGAGATCGCCGGTGATCCGGCGCAGCGCGGCGAGCGAGGCGGACAGGCCCATGCCGCCGCCGAGGGCGACGACCTTGGGCTGGGTGCCGCGGCGGCGGGGCCGCGCGCCGCGGGCCTCGGCGGGCCGGCCGGCGCGCGACTCGGGCACCGCGCGGCGCAGCCTGCTCAGCCGGGGAGTACGTCCCGTCATTCCCGTCCCATGTCCCGGTGCACGACCACCGTCTCCACGCCCTGGGAGGCAAGGCGCGCCGCGAGCTTCTCGGATGTGGCGACCGAGCGGTGCTTGCCGCCGGTGCAGCCGACCGCGATCGTCACGTACCGCTTGCCCTCGCGACGGTATCCGGCCGCGATCAGCTGGAGCAGCTCGGAGTAGCGGTCGATGAACTCCTTCGCGCCCGGCTGGTTGAAGACGTACGCCGACACCTCCTCGTTGAGGCCGGTGTAGGGGCGCAGCTCCGGAACCCAGTGCGGGTTGGGCAGGAAGCGCATGTCCACGACCAGGTCGGCGTCGACCGGGAGGCCGTACTTGAAGCCGAAGGACATCACCGTGGCCCGCAGCTCGGGCTCCTCCTCCCCGGCGAACTGGGCGTCCATCTTGGCCCGCAGCTCGTGCACGTTGAGGCTGGAGGTGTCGATCACCAGGTCGGCGTCGCCCCGCAGCTCGCGCAGCAGCTCGCGCTCGGCGGCGATGCCGTCGACGATCCGGCCGTCGCCCTGGAGCGGGTGCGGGCGGCGCACCGACTCGAACCGGCGCACCAGGGCGTCGTCGGAGGACTCCAGGAACACGATCCGGCGCGTGACACCCCGGGTGTCCAGGTCCGAGAGCGAATCGCGGAGGTTGTCGAAGAAGCGTCGGCCTCGGACGTCGACGACCACCGCGATCCGCGCCACATTGCCCTGGGACCGGGCGCCGAGCTCCACCATGGTGGGGATCAGCGCGGGCGGCAGGTTGTCGACGACGAACCAGCCGAGGTCCTCCAGACACTTCGCCGCTGTGGAGCGGCCGGCCCCGGACATGCCGGAGATGATCACCAGCTCGGGGATGGCCGCCTCGGGGACCCCGGCTGTCTCGCTACCCGTACTCACCTGTGCTCCGTCTTTCTGGAGTGCGTCCTGCTGGGTGAGATCCTCGCCGGTCTTCTTGTGGGTTTCCTGGGCTTGTTGATCTCGCTCGGTTGTGGGCTGCTTGTCGTGCTCGCTCATCTCTCCTGCCCCCGTCGTTCGTCCGGGGCGCCCGCGGACACGGGCTCCCCCGAGGTCTCCGCCGTCGTTTCGGATTCCTCGTCTTCCATGATCTCTCCAGTCGCCGTGTTCACGGCGGGCGCGGCCGGGGCCGCCCGGGCGAAGGCCGCGGCGATGGTCTCCGCGGTTTTGCGACCTATGCCCGGAACCTCGCAGATCTGGTCGATCGTCGCGGCCCGCAGCTTCTTCACCGAACCGAAGTGCTTGATCAAGGCCTGCTTGCGGGTCTCGCCGAGGCCCGGCACGTCGTCCAGCGGGCTCGACCGGAAGCGCTTGGCGCGCTTGGTGCGCTGGTAGGTGATCGCGAAGCGGTGGGCCTCGTCTCGGACGCGCTGGAGCAGGTACAGGCCCTCGCTGGTGCGGGGCAGTACGACCGGGTCGTCGTCACCGGGCAGCCAGACCTCCTCCAGGCGCTTGGCCAAGCCGCAGACGGCGATGTCGTCGATGCCGAGCTCGTCCAGGGCCCGCTGGGCGGCCGCGACCTGCGGCTGACCGCCGTCGACGACGACGAGCTGGGGCGGGTAGGCGAAGCGCTTGGGACGGCCGTCGTCGTCGTTGAGGCCGTTCGCGAGGGGGGCGGAGGAGGTGTCGGTGAGACCGGTGGAGGAGGCCCCGGGTAGGCCGGTGGACGAGGGCTCGGTGAGGCCGCTGGAGGAGGGCTCGGTGAGGCCGGTGGACGAGGTGTCGTCGAGCGGGTCGGACGAGGAGTCCGTGAGGGAGCCGGACGAGGAGTCGGGCAGGGAGCCGGCGACGGAGTCGGAGGAGGTGTCGGCGACGGAGCCGGAGGAGGTGTCGGCGAGGGTGTCCTCGCCGTCGGTCCACTCGCCGGTCCGCTCCTTCTCGGCGAGGTAGCGCTTGAAGCGGCGGGTGATCACCTCGTGCATGGAGCGGACGTCGTCCTGGCCCTCGAAGCCCTTGATCTGGAAGCGGCGGTACTCGCTCTTGCGGGCCAGGCCGTCCTCGAAGACGACCATGGAGGCCACCACGTCGTCGCCCTGGAGATGCGAGATGTCGTAGCACTCGATCCTGAGCGGGGCGCTGTCCAGGTCGAGGGCGTCGGCGATCTCCTCCAGCGCCCGCGAGCGAGTGGTCAGGTCGGAGGCGCGCTTGGTCTTGTGCAGGACGAGCGCCTGCTGGGCGTTGCGCTCGACGGTCTCCATGAGGGCGCGCTTGTCACCCCGCTGGGGGATGCGCAACGAGACGTTCGAGCCGCGTCGGCCCGACAGCCACTCCTGCACGGGCTCCAGCGGGTCGGGGAGAGCCGGGACGAGGACCTCCTTGGGCACCGCGTCCCCGGTCTCCTCGCCGTAGAGCTGCTGGAGGGCGTGCTCCACGAGGGCGCCGGTGGTGATCTCCTCGACCTTGTCGGTGACCCAGCCGCGCTGGCCGCGCACCCGTCCGCCGCGGACGTGGAAGATCTGCACGGCCGCTTCCAGCTCGTCCTCGGCGACGGCGATGAGGTCGGCGTCGGTCGCGTCGGCGAGCACGACCGCGTTCTTCTCCATGGCCTTCTTCAGGGCCTCGATGTCGTCCCGCAGGCGGGCCGCCCGCTCGTACTCCATCTCGTCGGCCGCCTCCATCATCTGCGTCTCCAGGCGGCGCAGATACGCGCCCGTGCGGCCGGTCATGAAGTCGCAGAACTCCTCGGCCAGTTCACGGTGGTCCTCGGCGGAGACGCGTCCGACGCAGGGGGCGGAGCACTTGCCGATGTAGCCGAGCAGGCAGGGGCGGCCGGTGCGGGAGGCGTTCTTGAACACGCCGGCCGAGCAGGTGCGGACCGGGAAGACGCGCAGGAGGAGGTCGACGGTGTCGCGGATCGCCCACGCGTGCGCGTACGGCCCGAAGTACCGGACGCCCTTCTTCTTGTGACCTCGCATCACCTGGACGCGCGGAAACTCCTCGTTCATCGTCACCGCGAGATACGGGTAGCTCTTGTCGTCGCGGTACTTGACGTTGAACCTGGGGTCGTACTCCTTGATCCAGGAGTACTCCAGCTGAAGGGCCTCGACCTCCGTCGACACCACCGTCCACTCCACGGATGCGGCGGTGGTCACCATGGTGCGGGTGCGGGGGTGGAGGCCCGCCAGGTCCTGGAAGTAGTTCGCCAGGCGCTGGCGCAGGCTCTTCGCCTTTCCGACGTAGATCACCCGGCGGTGCTCGTCACGGAACCTGTACACCCCGGGGGAGTCCGGGATCTGTCCCGGCTTGGGGCGGTAGCTGGAGGGATCGGCCATGTCTCACACCCTACTGGCGCCCGGTGACAGTCCGGCGAGGCTGTGGATAACCCCCGCCACGGTCAGCGGGACCGCAGAAAACGTCAGAACCGCCGGCACACGACGGTGATCGTCGCCGTCCCCCGCAGGCGGAGCTTGCCCCTGATGCGGCGGACGTGTCTCAACCGTGCCCTCGGTGACGCGCAGGCGCCGGCCTGTGCCCGCGCCGGAGCGGCCCTCGGCCATCAGGGCGAGGGCATCGCGCTCGCGGGCGCCGAGGTGGGCGGGCGGAGCGTCCCGGCGCTGGGCCGAGAAAGGGCGGCCGGGGCGTGCCCGGCGGTACATCCCACATCCACGACTGCGGTCGCCGAGGGCCTCGACCTCAGGGACGACCGCCCGGACCGTACGCCACGTCACCGAACGCACGTCTCTCCCAGCTGGGCGGCTGCCTCCCCGGCGTGCGCCTCGGGCGGTCATACATGCCTCGGGCCGGTCGGCGGCAGCGGCAGCGGCAGCGGCAGCGGCACGATCGCGGGCGGATGATGTTGGTGCGCGCCGGGCACTCGTCGCGGATCACGGCTTCGCCGTGCTCCACGCGCGGCTTTCGCCGTGCGCATCGCGACTCGGCCAGGAGTGCGTGGCGGTTGGGCATCAGGTGTTGTCGGGACTTGGTCAACACGCTTCAATGCGGGGGAACTCGGGGATCTGAACGGCGGCGTACGGATGTGAAGAGTCCCCCACCGCGCCGACGGGGTGGCCCCGACCACTCGCGTGAACGGTCTGACCAGCCGTTGTGAACACAGAAAGGCCCCTGCATGCCGCACGCCACACAGCACGCGGACATCGCCGCCGTCGCCTCCGCGGAGCTGGACACGGCTCTGCGAGGCGGCCCCTTCCATGTCGCCCTGCGCGCCGCGATAGCCGCCCGGGGACTGCCGCTTCAGCGTGTGCAGCATCATCTGTCCCGTCGCGGTGTGAAGGTCGGCGTCACCAGCCTGAGCTACTGGCAGCAGGGAGCCCGCCGTCCGCAGCGTCCCGAGTCGCTGCGCGCGGTACGGGCGTTGGAGGAGATACTCCAGCTCCCGGAGGAGTCGCTGATCCGGCTGCTCTCCGAGGTCGACGACCATTCCGCCCTCCAGCAGCCCGCCGCCCGTTCCTACCGCGCCTTGATGGAGGCCTCGGGCGTGCTGGAGCGGCTGCTGAGCGAACTGAACTGCCCGGTCGACGGCGGCCTGCACACCCTCGGGCACCACGAGCAGGTACGGATCGGTGCGCGCCGCGAACTCGCGGGCCGCGAGTCGCACCACATCGTGCGCGCCCACAAGGACGGCGTGGGCCGCTTCGTGGCCGTCCACCACGGCGACCCGGGGTGCGCGCCGGAACGCATGAAGGTGCACGCCCTGGAGAACTGCCGCACGGGACGAGTCCGTTGGCACCACGACACCGGCATCCTCGTCACCGAGTTGCTCTTCGGCACGCGCCTGCGGGCCGGCGACACCTATCTCTTCCGCTACGGCGTCGAGGACGGCACGGCCGACGTGTCCCGCGAGTACGCTCGTGGCTTCCATTTCGCGGGCGGCCAGTACGCCCTCCAGGTCCGCTTCGCCGAGAACGCCCTCCCGGCCCGCTGCCACCGCTTTGCCCAGCACTCGGCGGCGGCACCCCGCAGCGGTCGCCAGGGCTTGGCCCTCAGCGGACCGCATCACTCCGTTCACCTTGTCGAACCACGGGTGCGGACGGGGATCGTGGGCATCGGTTGGGAATGGGAGTGAGCCGAGCCGCCACTCCGAGCCGACCCTGGCGGGACGGACCGACCCCGACGGGACTGACCGACCCTCGGCGGGACTGACCGCCGCCTTCTGATCTCGGTATGCCTTGGCCTTCCCCCTTGGGGGTTCGCTTCGGTCCGGGACGTAAACGATTGCGCAAGCGTTTACGTCTGGCTCCGAATGGGATACCTTCCCGGCCAGAAGCAGCCCGGTGGCCCGGGAAGGGCGCCGCACAGGGAGGGGATCGCGATGGCGACCATGGCCGACGTCGCGCGCAGCGCCGGCGTATCCGTGGCGACCGTCTCGCATGTGCTGAACGGGACCCGGCCCGTGCTCCCCCACACCCGTCAGGCGGTGCTGGACGCCATGGAGCAGCTCGGCTACACGCCCAACACTCTCGCCCGTTCGCTGGTGACCTCCCGCACCCGCTCCATCGGGCTCGCGGTGTCGGCGATCAGCAACCCTTACTTCACGGAGATACTTCAGGGTGTCGAGGCCGCCGCCCTGGAGCACGGCTACAGCCTGCTCATCGCCGACCCACACGACGACCCGGCACATGAACACAAGGTCGCTCAGCTCCTGCACGAGCGCCGCGTGGACGGTGTGATCGTCGCGCCCTCCGCCGATCCACGCGAGCTCCTCGCCTACCTCGGCCGCCACAAGGTGCCGACCGTCCTCCTCGACCGCGTGGTCGACGACCCGGCGGACGGCTCGACGCGATTCGACCAGGTCTGCGCCGACGGTGCCGCACCCATGGCCCAGTTGGTCACCCACCTCGCCGGCCTCGGTCACCGGCGGATCGGTCTGGTCGCCGGACTGCCCGGACTCAGCACCACCAGCGAGCGCCTCACCGGATACCGGGACGGCCTGGCGGCCGCCGGGCTCACATACGACGGACGCCTCGTCGTGCACGGAGACTCCGAGTCGGCCGGCGCCGAACGGGCCACCGCCGCGCTACTGTCCCTCGACTCGCCACCCACGGCGCTCGTCACCGCCAACAACGCGATGACCATGGGTGCCCTGCGCGGCCTGCGCGACCTCGGCCTGTCCGTGCCGGGTGACATCGCGCTGTGCTGCTTCGACGACTTCGCCTGGGCCGACCTGTTCTCGCCCCGGCTCACCGCGGTGGCCCAGCCCAGCAGGGACATCGGCGCCCAGGCCGTCCGTGTGCTATTGGACCGCCTCGCCTCGCCGGACCGGCCCGCCCGGACCCTGCGGCTCGCGTGCGCGTTCGTGCATCGCACCTCGTGCGGCTGTGCCGAACAACCGGGGCGGCCGGAGAGCTCCGCGAGGTCCGAGATCTCCGGGAAGCCACAGGTCCCGGTGAGCTCCGAGGGACCCGAGGGCCCTACCGAGCCCCCGACATCCGACAGCCCCGAACAGTCCCGGACCTCCGTGAAAGGAACCGTCTCGTGATCGTCGTCGCCGGTGAGGCCCTGATCGACCTGGTACCGCAGGGCATGGGTGCCCTCGCCGGCCTGAAGCCGGCGCTCGGCGGCGGCCCCTTCAACACCGCCGTGGCCCTCGGCCGCCTCGGCTCCCCCACCGCCTTCTGCTCCCGGACCTCCTCCGACGCGTTCGGTGAGGCGCTGCTCGACGGGCTGCGGCAGGCGGGGGTGGATGTGTCGGCAGTGCAGCGCGGCATGGAGCCGACCACGCTCGCGGTCGCCACCATCGACGAGAAGGGCTCGGCCGCCTACTCCTTCTATGTCGAGGGCACCGCCGACCGGCTCTTCACCGCGCCTCCGGAGCTGCCCGCGGCGGCCCGCGCGGTCTCCTTCGGCACCTGTTCGCTCGTCCTGGAACCGGGGGCGAGCGCCTATGAGGAGCTGATGCGGAGCGCGGCCGCGCAAGGGGTGTTCACCGCGCTCGACCCGAACATCCGAGCGGGCCTGATCCCCGACCCGGACGGCTACCGGGCCCGGTTCAAGAGCTGGCTGCCATCGGTGTCGCTGCTCAAGCTCTCCGAAGAGGACGCGCTGTGGCTGGGCGGCACGCCTCGTGAATGGCTGGCCGCGGGACCTGCGGCCGTCGTGATCACTCAGGGCGGTGACGGTCTGACCGCCTTCACACGCGACGGCGCGGTGCACACCGTACCGGGCGAAGAGGTCGACATCGTGGACACGATCGGTGCGGGCGACACCGTGAACGCGGCCCTGTTGCACGGCTTGGCCGCCCAGGACGCCCTGTCCGCCGAGGCGCTCGTGGGACTCGGCGCCGCCGACTGGACACGGCTGCTGCGGTTCGCGGCGCGGGCTGCCGCGATCACCTGCTCCCGGGCGGGAGCCGAACCGCCGTACGCCTCCGAACTGGGGGACTTCTAGGAGGCGTTCCCTTTCCAAGCCACTGTTGAGGAGTCAAGGTCCGTCATGGCCGCCTGGATCGGGCGGCTGATCATGCAACGGACGGCGCCCCGCGGGGAGTTCCCGCGGGGCGCCGCACCTTTCAGAACTTGTCGGGACTCGTGGCCCGCCAGTCTCAGGCCTTGCGGGCCCGCGTCGTCTTCTTCGCGGGCGTGGCCTTCTTCGCGGCAGCCGCCTTCTTGGTGGCTCCGGCCGCCTTGTCGGTGGCCTTGTTGTTGACCGTCCTCGTGGTCCTGGCCGTCGCGGTCTTCTTCGCCGTCGTCCCTGCCGCGACTGTCTTCTTGGCCGCCGCCTTGCGCGGGGCCTTCACCGGGGCCGCGTCGCTGATCCGGTCGGCGCCGAGGATCTCACGCAGGAACTTGCCGGTGTGGCTGGCCGGGACCGCGGCGACCTCCTCGGGCGTGCCCTCGGCGATCACGAGACCACCGCCGGCGCCGCCCTCGGGACCCATGTCCACGACCCAGTCGGCGGTCTTGATCACATCGAGGTTGTGCTCGATGACGATGACCGTGTTGCCCTTGTCGACCAGACCCGAGAGGACCTTCAGCAGCTTACTGATGTCCTCGAAGTGCAGACCGGTGGTCGGCTCGTCGAGGACGTAGACCGTGCGGCCGGTGGAGCGCTTCTGCAGCTCGCTGGCGAGCTTCACGCGCTGTGCCTCACCGCCGGACAGGGTGGTCGCGGACTGTCCGAGCCGGACGTAGCCGAGACCGACGTCGTTCAGCGTCTTGAGGTGACGGTTGATCGCCGGGACGGCCTCGAAGAAGTCCATGGCCTCTTCGATCGGCATGTTCAGGACCTCGGAGATGGACTTGCCCTTGTAGTGGACCTCCAGGGTCTCCCGGTTGTACCGGGCGCCGTGGCAGACCTCGCACGGGACGTACACGTCCGGGAGGAAGTTCATCTCGATCTTGATGGTGCCGTCGCCCGCGCAGTTCTCGCAGCGGCCGCCCTTGACGTTGAAGGAGAAGCGACCCGGCATGTAGCCGCGGACCTTCGCCTCTGTGGTCTCGGCGAACAGCTTGCGGATGTGGTCGAAGACGCCGGTGTACGTCGCCGGGTTCGAACGCGGGGTGCGGCCGATGGGCGACTGGTCGACGTGTACCACCTTGTCGACGAGGTCGTCGCCGTCCACTCGCGTGTGCCGCCCCGGGACGTTGCGGGCGCCGTTGAGCTCACGGGCCAGGTGCGTGTACAGGATGTCGTTGACGAGCGTCGACTTGCCGGAGCCGGAGACGCCCGTGACCGCGGTGAACACGCCCAGCGGGAACGAGACGTCGATGTCCTGGAGGTTGTTCTCACGGGCGCCGTGCACCGTGAGCTGCCGGGACGGGTCGCGCGGACGCCGGATGTCGGGCAGCGGGATCGCCTTCTTCCCGGCGAGGTACTGCCCGGTCTGCGACTCGGCGTTGGCGAGCAGCTCCTTCAGGGAGCCGCTGTGCACGACCTTGCCGCCGTGCTCACCGGCGCCGGGGCCGATGTCGACGATCCAGTCGGCGACCTTGATGGTGTCCTCGTCGTGCTCCACGACGATGAGCGTGTTGCCCATGTCACGCAGCCGGACGAGGGTCTCGATCAGCCGGTGGTTGTCGCGCTGGTGCAGGCCGATGGACGGCTCGTCGAGGACGTACAGCACGCCGACGAGTCCGGAACCGATCTGGGTGGCCAGACGGATGCGCTGGGCCTCACCGCCGGAGAGCGTGCCGGCTGCGCGGTTGAGCGAGAGGTAGTCCAGGCCGACGTCGACCAGGAACCGCAGCCGCTCGTTGACCTCCTTCAGCACGCGCTCGGCGATCTTCTTGTCCCGGGCGTTGAGCTTCAGCTTGCCCAGGAAGTCCGCGCAGTCGCTGATGGACATCGCCGAGACCTCGGCGATCGACTTCTCCATGATGGTGACCGCGAGGACGATCGGCTTCAGGCGCGTGCCCTCACAGGTGGGGCAGGGCACCTCGCGCATGTAGCCCTCGAAGCGCTCGCGGCTGGCGTCGCTCTCGGCCTCGCTGTGCCGGCGCTTCACGAAGGGGACGGCGCCCTCGAAGGGCGTCGTGTACACGCGCTCACGGCCGTACCTGTTGCGGTACCGGACCTCGATCTGCGTCTTGTGGCCGTAGAGCAGGGCCTTCTTGGCGCGCTGCGGCAGGCCCGCGAAGGGGATGTCCGTCCGGAAGCCCAGCGCGTCCGCGAGGGCGCCGATCAGACGGCCGAAGTAGTCCTTGGTGTGGCCGTGCGACCAGGGGTGGATGGCACCCTCGTCGAGTGACTTGTCCTCGTCCGGGACGATCAGCTCGGGGTCGACCTCCATGCGTGTACCGATACCGGTGCACTCGGGGCAGGCGCCGAAGGGTGAGTTGAAGGAGAAGGAGCGCGGCTCCAGCTCCTCGAAGGAGAGGTCGTCGTACGGGCAGTACAGGTGCTCGGAGTACATGCGCTCGCGCTCGGGGTCGCCCTCGGGGAGGTCGACGAAGTCGAGCACGACCATGCCGCCGGAGAGGCCGAGGGCGGTCTCCACGGAGTCGGTGAGGCGGCGCTTGGCGGAGTCCTTCACAGTGAGGCGGTCGACGACCACCTCGATGGTGTGCTTCTCCTGCTTCTTCAGCGTGGGCGGGCTGGACAGCTGGATCGTCTCGCCGTCCACGCGCGCGCGGGAGTAGCCCTTGGTCTGGAGGTCGGCGAAGAGGTCGACGAACTCGCCCTTGCGCTCGCGCACCAGCGGCGACAGGACCTGGAAGCGGCTCCCCTCCGACAGCTCCAGGACCTTGTCGACGATGGCCTGCGGCGACTGGCGCGAGATCGGGCGGCCGCACTCGGGGCAGTGCGGCTTGCCGATGCGGGCGAAGAGCAGACGCAGGTAGTCGTAGACCTCGGTGATGGTGCCGACCGTCGAGCGCGGGTTGCGCGAGGTCGACTTCTGGTCGATGGAGACCGCCGGGGACAGACCCTCGATGAAGTCGACGTCGGGCTTGTCCATCTGGCCGAGGAACTGCCGGGCGTACGACGACAGCGACTCCACGTAGCGCCGCTGCCCCTCGGCGAAGATGGTGTCGAAGGCCAGCGAGGACTTGCCCGACCCCGACAGGCCCGTGAAGACGATGAGCGAGTCGCGCGGCAGGTCGAGCGAGACATTCTTCAGGTTGTGCTCGCGCGCGCCACGGACGATGAGACGGTCGGCCACGCCGGTCCGCACCTTTCTTGAGAGAAGTGACAAAGGGGCGAGGCCCCCGTGTTTTCTCGGACTAGGCCCCCGTGTTTCTCAGACTAGGGGGAGCCACTGACAACGCCGGTCGGATTCCCCGGATGCGACAACAATCCCCGCCCATCCAGCATGCCCGACGTCACGACCGACCCTATAGCACGCGCATTCGATTTACGGCACCCGTTCACCACCTTCACCCAAAGGTGTGGCGGGGTTAATGTCAGCACCATGATTGATCACGCTCGTGACCTGGTGTCTGTACGTGAAGCGACCGACCGACTGCTCATCGCAGCCGCCAAACTGGACAACGCCTCGGTGGCCGAGCCGTCACGGCTGCCCGGCTGGAGCCGCGGCCATGTCCTCGCGCACCTCGCCCGCAACGCGGACGCTCTCGTGAACGTCCTCGAAGGGCGCCCCATGTATGTCTCCGCCACCGCCCGGGACGCCGACATCGAGCGGGACGCCCCCCGCCCCCTCGACGTCCAGCTCACGGACCTGCGCGAGAGCGGCGGCCGCTTCCAGGAAGCGGGAGCCGCGCCCGCCGACTGGTCACGCACGGTGGAGCTGCGCAACGGCGTCACCGACACGGCGGCCCGGGTGCCGTTCCGGCGATGGGTCGAGGTGGAGCTGCACCACGTGGATCTCGGCATCGGATACGAGTTGGAGGACCTGCCGGCGGAGTTCGTGGAGCGGGAGATCCACTTCCTCGCGGATCGTTTCACCGGGCACCCCGACGTGCCGCCGACCCGTCTGACAGACGGCACGCGCGCGTGGAGCACGGGCCGGGAGGCGGGCACTCCCGAGATCACTGTCCCCGGCAGCGCGCCGGACCTGCTCGGCTGGCTCGCCGGACGCCGCGACGGGGCCGGGCTGACCACGGAGGGCGGCACGCTGCCGTCGCTCCCCCCGCTGTAGGGCCTGGACGGTCCCTGGGCCGCTCAGTGGCCCGTAGCGCCCGCACGGCCCAGGTACCGCCGCGCCGCTATAGGCTGCCGACATGACGTACAGCGGACAGGTGACGGTCGGTGGCCCCGCCGACGTGCACGAGCTCAAGGACCTGATGATCACCAAGATCGCGGTCGGCCCGATGGACAACAACGCCTATCTGCTGCGCTGCCGGGCCACGGACGAGCAGCTGCTGATCGACGCCGCCAACGACGCGGACACCCTGCTCGGCATGATCGGTGACGACGGCATCGCGTCCGTCGTCACCACGCACCAGCACGGCGACCACTGGCAGGCGCTCGCCGCGGTCGTCGAAGGCACCGGCGCGCGCACCTACGCCGGCCGGGACGACGCCGACGGCATCCCGGTGCCGACCGACGTCCTGGTCGACGACGGCGACACCATCCGGGTGGGGCACGTGGAACTCACCGCGCGCCACCTGGTCGGGCACACGCCGGGTTCGATCGCCCTGGTCTACGACGACCCGCACGGACATCCCCATGTGTTCACGGGGGACTGCCTGTTCCCGGGCGGGGTGGGCAACACCCGCAAGGACCCGAAGGCGTTCGCCAGTCTGATCCACGATGTCGAGACCAAGATCTTCGCCGCACTGCCGGACGAGACATGGGTCTACCCCGGGCACGGCAACGACACGACGCTGGGCGCCGAGCGTCCGCACCTGCCGGAGTGGCACGCGCGGGGCTGGTGAACGCGACCGGTCGAACGTGCGAGGCCGGTGAACGAGACGAGATAGGGGCGCGTGGTCGTTGACCACGCGCCCCGCGCACGCGCCCCGTGTGAATCATTCACATGCGCTGGTGCCATGCGCGCGCTCCCGGCGCGCGTTGTTGCGCAGTCAACTGGAAGCAGCCCCGCACAGGATGACGGCTCCTGAGCGGAAAGGGCCGCCGGTCCCAATCCCCGCCCTCGACCGGCGGCCCCGGCAATCTGCCGAGGGACGTGTTCACAGGGCCGCAACACCCGTTCCCAATATGCGGACATTCAACGTCGTGACCTCGACAAAGACGACGATGTACTGTCAATCTCGCGCCATGCACCCTGCCCCGCGCGCGCTGCGCCGCGCCGTCGCCGTCGCCGTCGCAACGACAGCCCTGCTCGCCACCGCTCTCGGCTGCGCACCACAGCCGGACGAGAAGGCCGCCGACGCGCCATCGGGCTCGGCCGGGAACAGCTGCGCCAAGGGCGAGTTGGCCACAGAGACCTCCGGCAAGCTGACCATCGCCACCGACGAGCCGGCCTACGAACCCTGGTTCAAGGACGACAAGCCCGCCAGCGGCGAGGGCTTCGAGTCGGCGATCGCCTACGCCGTGGCCGAGCAACTCGGGTACGACAAGAGTGCCGTCGTCTGGCAGAGCGTCCCGTTCAACAAGGCTTTCGCGCCCGGCGAGAAGACCTTCGACTTCGACATCAACCAGGTGTCGATCAGCGACGAACGCAAGAAGGCCGTGGACTTCTCGTCCGGCTACTACGACGTCCGCCAGGCCGTCATCGCGCTTAAGGACAACAAGGCCGCCAAGGCGAAGAGCATCGACGACCTGAAGGGCCTCAAGCTGGGCGCACAGGTCGGCACCACCAGCCTCGACTACATCGACGACGTGGTGAAGCCGACCCAGCAGCCCGCCGCGTACGCCAAGAACGACCAGGCCAAGTCGGCGCTGAAGAACGGGCAGGTGGACGCCATCGTGGTCGACCTGCCGACCGCCTTCTACATCACCGCGGCCGAGGTGACGGACGCGACGATCGTCGGCCAGTTCGAGAACCAGGGCGGTACGCCGGAGCAGTTCGGACTCGTGCTCGACAAGGGCAGCGCGCTCACCTCGTGTGTGACCGACGCCGTGGACGCCCTGCGCGAGGACGGCACCCTGGACAAGCTCGAGCAGCGGTGGCTGTCGGACGCCGTCGACGCCCCGGTGCTCAAGTGACCGTCACCAAGGAGGAGTCCGGCCAGGAAGGCACAGACGACGACGGCATGTCCGGCACGGGCGGCGACGGTTACGTACCCTCGCAGCGACGTCTGGACCGCGAGCGCTACAAGCGTGCTCGCGCCCGCCGCGCCACGGCCATCGCCGCGCTCTCCACCCTGGTCACCGGGCTCGTTCTCTACCTGGTCGTGGTCAACGCGCCGGGCTGGCCGCGTACCAAGGAGACGTTCTTCAACGGGGAGTACGCGCGCGAGGCGCTCCCCAAGGTCCTCGAAGGCCTGTGGCTCAACGTCCGGCTGCTGCTGATCTGCGGGGCGGCCGTGCTGGTCCTCGGGATGCTCATCGCCGTCGCGCGCACCCTGCGCGGCCCGGTGTTTTTCCCACTCCGGGCGCTGGCGGCCGCGTACACGGACTTCTTCCGGGGCCTTCCGCTCATCATTAACCTCATGATCGTCGTCCTCGGCGTGCCCGCGCTGCGGCTCCAGGGCGTGACCGTCGATCCGGTGCTGCTGGGCGGTACAGCACTGACGCTGACGTATTCGGCCTATGTGGCCGAGGTATTCCGCGCGGGCATCGAGTCCGTCCACCCTTCGCAGCGCGCCGCGGCCCGCTCGCTCGGCCTCACGAACCGGCAGGCGCTGCGGCACGTCGTCCTGCCCCAGGCCGTACGCCGTCAGGTGCCGCCCCTGTTGAACGACCTGGTGTCGCTCCAGAAGGACACCGGCCTTGTCTCCATCGGCGGCGCGGTGGACGCCGTACGAGCCGCGGACATCATCGTGGGCCGCAGCCTGAACTACACGCCGTACATCGTCGCGGGCCTGGTCTTCGTGGCGCTGACCATTCCGATGACCCGCTTCACGGACTGGGTGACCGCCCGGATGGACCGCCGGCGCGCCCAAGGAGGAGCCCTGTGAGCGACGCGGTTGTGAGCGACGCACCCGTGCTGCGTATGGAATCCGTCCGCAAGACCTTCGGCGACTCGGTCGTGCTGCGGGACGTCGACCTGGAGGTCGCCCCGCACACGGTGACCGCGCTGATCGGCGCTTCCGGCTCCGGCAAGTCCACGCTGCTGCGATGCGCGAACCTGCTGGAGGAGATCGACGACGGAGCGATCTGGCTGGACGGCGAGGAGATCACCGATCCACGCGTCGACCAGGACGCCGTACGCCGCCGTATCGGCGTGGTGTTCCAGGCGTACAACCTGTTCCCGCACATGACGGTCCTGGAGAACATCACGCTCGCCCCCCGCCGGGTGCACGGGCTGTCCCGCGCGGAGGCCGAGGCACGCGCGCGTGAGCTGCTGGAGCGGCTCGGGCTGTCCGGCAAGGCGGGCGAGTACCCGGACCGGCTGAGCGGTGGCCAGCAGCAGCGTGCCGCGATCGTCCGCGCCCTTGCCGTACGTCCCCGGCTGCTGCTGTTGGACGAGATCACCGCCGCCCTCGACCCGGAACTCGTCGGCGAAGTCCTGGCCGTCGTGCGTGACTTGAAGGCGGACGGGATGACGATGGTGCTGGCCACGCACGAGATGGGGTTCGCCCGCGACGTCGCCGACCAGGTTTGTTTTCTGGACGGAGGTGTGGTGCTGGAGCGCGGCACGGCCGAGCAGATCTTCGGCGAACCGCAGCAGGAGCGTACGCAGCGTTTCCTGCGGCGCATCGTGGAGGCCGGGCGACTGTAAGGACCACTTCGCAAGGGCGGGCGGTCCTTACCGCTGGGCCTCCCTACATCTGCGCCAGCGCCGCGACCCGCTCCACCCCGAACACGTACCCCTGCACTCCGCACCCCGCGATGACCCCGTCGGCGCGCAGGGAGACGTACGAGTGGTGCCGGAAAGACTCGCGCTTGTGGATGTTGGAGATGTGGACCTCCAACACCGGAAGGCCGTCACAGGTGTTGAGCGCATCCAGGATCGCCACGGAGGTGTGCGAGTAGGCACCGGGGTTGATCACGATCCCGCAGTGGTTCTGCCGAGCCTCGTGAATCCAGTCCACCAGCTCACCCTCGTGATTGGACTGCCGGAAGTCGATCATGCCGCCGTGCGCGGCCGCCGCCTTGGCGCACAGGGCCTCGACGTCGGCCAGGGTCTCGGAACCGTAGATCTCGGGCTGACGCTGGCCGAGCAGGTTCAGGTTGGGGCCGTTGAGGATCATGATCGGGGCGTTGGCCAGGGTGCGGGGCACGGTTCCTCCGGTCCGTTCGGGGGTGCGGCGGTCCGTCGATGACCGCTGCTCAGACCCCGGTTTATCACGGTGCACGGGCTCTGCCATGCCCCATACCCTCTGGTCATGACCACGATCTCCTACCCTCCCAAGCCCACCCCCGGCGACCGCGTCGCTATCGTTTCGGCCGGCGCGGGCCTGCCCGGCCTCTTGCCGCGCCCCTACGAACTGGGCCTGGAGCGCCTGCGCAAGGAGTTCGGGCTCGAACCGGTCGAGTATCCGGCGACCCGCAAGATGGGTTCGACGCCCCAGGAGCGGGTCGACGACATCCACGCCGCGTTCGCCGACCCCGGCATCAAGGCGGTCATCGCGTCCATCGGCGGTGACGACCAGATCACCGTGCTGCCGCTGCTGGACCGGGAGTTGATCCGGGCGAACCCCAAGCCGTTCGTCGGCATGAGCGACAACACGAACCTGCTGATGTTCCTGCGCAACACCGGAATCGTCGGCTATCACGGCGCGAGCGTGATGTGCGAGCTGGGCCGCCCCGGAGCCATGAACCCGCAGACCGCCGACTCGCTGCGGGCCGCGCTGTTCACCTCGGGCGAGTACGAACTCAGGCCCGCCGAGCGCTGGAACGACATCAACCGCGACTGGGCCGACCCGGCGACCTTCGACGCGGAGCCGGAGATGCGACCGGCCGACGGATGGACGTGGCTCAATGCCGACCGGGTGGTGGAGGGGCGTACTTGGGGCGGTTGCCTGGAGATCGTCGGCTGGCTGCTCATGGCCGACCGGGAGATCGCGCGCGACCTGTCCGAGTACGACGGTGGAGTGCTGTTGCTGGAGACGTCGGAGGAGATGCCGCGCGCCAACGAGGTCTTCTGGACCCTTCGCAACATGGGCGAGCGCGGGCTGCTCCAGCGCTTCTCCGCGCTCCTGATGGGCCGGGCGAAGACCTGGTCCTTCGAGCACCCCAACGGCCCGGAGGAGGCCGCTCGTTACGCCAAGGACCAGCGCGAAGCCGTGCAGCGCGCCATGCGCACGTACGCCCCGAACACCCCCATCGTCTTCGACGTGGACTTCGGCCACACCGATCCACAACTCGTGATCCCCTACGGCGGCCTCGTCCGCGTCGACGGCCCCGCCCGGCGCATCACCGTCACGTACTGACGAAGCCCCAGCGCGCCCGCACGCCCCCGTAACCCGCGATCACCGTGGGTAGTTGACGCAGCATGCACGATGCACGCACAGTAAAGGCACCTCCGTCCATGCTGCGGCTCGCGGCCGCCTCGCTCGCCGGCACGGCCATCGAGTTCTACGACTTCTTCGTCTACGGAACCGCGGCGGCACTGGTCCTGGGGCCGCTGTTCTTCCCGACGTTCTCGCCGGTGGCGGGAACTCTGGCCGCCTTCGCCACGTTCGGGGTGGGCTTCGTGGCACGGCCCCTGGGGTCGGTGCTGTTCGGGCACATCGGGGACCGGCACGGACGCCGGCCGGTCCTCGTCGCCTCACTGCTGCTGACCGGGGCCTCCACGGTCGCGGTCGGCTGCGTACCGACGTACGAGACGATCGGTGTGGCCGCTCCCCTGCTGCTGCTCGTGCTGCGCTTCCTCCAGGGGCTCGGACTCGGCGGCGAGTGGGGCGGAGCCGTGCTGCTGACGGTGGAGCACGCGCCGGTCGGCCGGCGCGGTCTGTGGTCGAGCTTTCCGCAAGTCGGGCCCGCGCTGGGGTTCCTGCTCGCCAATGGCGTCGTACTGGGGCTGTCGACGACGCTGTCCGACGCGCAGTTCGCCGCTTGGGGCTGGCGTGTGCCGTTCTGGGCGGCGGGTGCGCTGGCGCTGGTGGGGCTGTGGCTGCGGTCGTCGCTCGTCGAAAGTCCCCGGTTCCTCGAACTCGACGACCACGCGCGCGTGCCGCTCGCCGAGGTCGTACGCGACCACTGGCGGCTCGTACTGCTGACCGCCGGGGCACTGTCGATCGGATACGCGATCTTCTACACCGTGACGACCTGGTCCCTCGCCTACGCCACGGAACGGCTCGGGGTGAACCGTGGCGTCATGCTGACCTGCATCATGGGCGCGGTGGTCGTCAAGGGCTCGCTCACGCCGCTGGTGGCGATCCTCGGCGACCGCTACGGGCGACGTCCCTTGTGTTTGATCGGGTGCACTGCGACAGCTCTGTGGATGTTCCCGTTGGTCGCACTGCTCGCCACGGGCGAGCCCCTGCTCATGTTCCTGGGCTTCCTCGGCGCGATGCTCGCCTTCATCACCATGTTCGCCGTGATCGCCGCGTATCTGCCGGAGCTGTACGAGCCCCGGGTGCGCTGCACGGGCGCCGCGGTGGGCTACAACCTCGGTGGTGTCCTCGGGGGCGCGCTCACACCGATCGTGGCGACCGCGCTCGCCGAGCGGGGCGGCCGGGTGCCCTGGGGCGTGGGGGCGTATCTGACGGGCGTCGCGCTGCTCAGTCTGGCGTGCTTCGTGCTGCTGCCCGAGACCCGTCCGGTAGCCGCCGTGGCGGAGCCCGCCACCGGGTGACGGGCTCCGGAACACAAGCGGCCGCCAGGAGGGGCTACGGATTGATCGCGAGCTCCAGGTACGCCGCGAACAGCACCAGGTGGACGCCGCCCTGCAACGGCGTCGCCCGCCCCGGCACGACCGTCAGCGAGCTCACCACCACCGTCAGGGCGAGCAGCACCATGTGGGTGGGGCCGAGGCCCAGGACGAGCGGGCCCGAGAGCCAGAGGGAGGCCAGGGCGACCGCCGGGATGGTCAGGCCGATACTGGCCATCGCCGAACCGAGCGCGAGATTCAGACTGGTCTGCACACGGTCACGTCGGGCGGAACGCAGCGCGGCGATCGTCTCGGGGAGCAGCACCAGCAGGGCGATGATCACGCCTACGACGGCATGGGGCAGGTCGGCGGCCGCCACCCCGGACTCGATGGTGGGCGACACTCCCTTGGCCAGGCCGACCACGCCGATCAGCGCCAGGCCCAGCAGCCCCAGGCTCAGCGACGCCGTCCGGGCGGTGGGCGCGTCGGCGTGGTCGTCGCCGGTGATCACGTCGCCCTGCCGGGTGACGGGAAGGAAGTAGTCGCGGTGTCGCACGGTCTGCGTCGTCACGAAGAGTCCGTAAAGGATCAGCGAGGAGACCGCGGCGAACGTCAGCTGCACGGTGGAGAACTCCGGGCCGGGCTTGCTCGTGGTGAACGTCGGCAGCACCAGGCTGAGCGTGGCCAGAGTGGCGACTGTCGCGAGGGCGGCGCCGGTGCCCTCGGGGTTGAAGACCGCCGTACGGTGCCGCAGTGAGGCGACGAGCAGACACAGACCGACGATGCCGTTACAGGTGATCATCACGGCCGCGAAGACCGTGTCCCGGGCGAGGGTGGAGCTCTTGTCACCGCCGTCGGCCATCAGGGTCACGATCAGGGCGACCTCGATGATTGTGACGGCGACGGCGAGGACGAGGGAGCCGAAGGGTTCGCCGACGCGGTGCGCGATCACTTCGGCGTGGTGTACGGCGGCCAGGACGGCACCCGCGAGAACCAGCGTCACCAGCGCGACGACCGCGCCCGGCAGGTCCCGTCCCCAGGTGAAGGCCAGCAGGACGACCGCGAGCACCGGCACGAGGTACGTCCACCCTGTCGTGAGCGACCTGAGCCGATCGATCATGGGGCGATCGTCGCAGAGGGGGTGAGGGTTCGCATTCCCGTCTGGCCGGTTGTCAGATTGGTGGTCAGGCGGCCCCGCGCCCTGGGGGTGCGGGGCCCCTGCGTGTCGTATGTCGCTACGCGAAATCGGTCATCTCCTGTACGTCACAGTCCGTGAAGGACGGCGGCCGGGTGCACAGCGCGGCCATCTGCTCCGCGAACTTGGTCGTCTCGGGGTCGTCGCTGTTGCGCATCGCGTCCTCGTAGGAGTCGAACTCGATCACTACGAGGTAGCGGTTCGGCTGTCCCCGGTCCTTGAGGACGAATCGGCGCGTGGGGCCGCCATTGCCGCCCGCCAGGCGCTGTTCCGTCTCGTGGGCCAGCTCCCGCATCTCTTCGATGCGCTCGGTCTCGAAGTCGATGATCTGCATGAACTTCATGGGTGCGTCCACAGGTGCCTCCACCCGGCCGTGGTGTCCCCGACCGGGGACACCCCAGCACCCAACGAAGCACCGGGAGCGGTGCTCGGCAATTCGCTAAGCACCACTCCCGGTGTTGGTTCTTCCTACGCCCGACGTCGTCAGACGTCGATGCTGTCCTTCGGAGCGCTTTCGCTCCCCTTCCGCGCCGCCTCGGCCGCCGCCTGCTTCTTCGAGGCCCTCAGACTGGTGATCGTGGTGACGATCAGGACCGAGCAGATCACGCCGAGCGAGACCGGAATGCTGATCTCGGGGACGTGGACGCCGGACTCGTGCAGCGCGTGCAGCACCAGCTTGACGCCGATGAAGCCCAGGATGATCGACAGGCCATAGCTCAGGTGAACCAGCTTCTTCAGCAGGCCACCGATGAGGAAGTACAGCTGCCGCAGACCCATCAGCGCGAAGGCGTTGGCCGTGAACACGATGTACGGGTCCTGCGTCAGGCCGAAGATCGCCGGGATGGAGTCGAGCGCGAAGAGCACGTCGGTGGTACCGATCGCCAGCATCACGACCAGCATCGGGGTCATGACCCGCTTGCCGTTCTCCTGGATCCACAGCTTGGTGCCGTGGTAGCGGTCGGCGACACCGAACCTGCGCTCGGCCGCCTTCAGCAGCTTGTTCTCCTCGAACTCCTCGTCCTCGTCGTCGGTCCGTGCCTCCTGGATGAGCTTCCAGGCGGTCCAGATCAGGAAGGCGCCGAAGATGTAGAACACCCACGCGAAGCTGGCGAGGATCGCGGCACCCGCGGCGATGAAGATGGCCCGCAGCACCAGGGCGATGAGGACACCGACCAGCAGCACTCGCTGCTGGTACTGGGACGGCACCGCGAACTTCGCCATGATCAGGACGAAGACGAAGAGGTTGTCGACGCTCAGCGACTTCTCGGTGATGAAGCCCGCGAAGAACTCGCCGCCGGCCTGTCCGCCGCCGAAGATCAGCAGACCGAGCCCGAAGAGGCCCGCCAGGGCGATCCAGACGACCGTCCAGATTCCGGCTTCCTTGATCGAGACGTCATGCGGCTTGCGGCCGATGAAGAAATCGACAGCGATCAGGGCGGCAAGGCCCACGATGGTCAGGACCCATAGGGTCGTGGAAACTTCCACTGCGCCTCCGGCAGTCGTAACGGCAAATGTCAGCGTCGTCGCGCGCCGGAGGTCTCTTCCACCCACGATGGGCCGACGCCCCGGGATCTGGCCGGATCCGTATTGACGGGTACGCCGCAGCAGACAGGGAGTACTCCCCTCCGTGCAATAAAGACTACCCAATCACCAAGGAAAGGTAAAGTGTTTGGCAAAAGAAGTGCCAAGTCAGCAGGTCAAAGGCTCTTTACCGGTGCTTGGCCCGAGCTGCCGCGACCTGGGAGAGCACCTGGTGGAGGACCTGGCTGCCGGACGGCACCAGCGGGGGCTCATAGGTCCACGCGTGGCCCACCCAGGGGTCGGCGAGGTGGTCGTCCGGCACCGGCGTCAGGCGCATCAACGCACGCCACAGCGGGTCGAGCAACGGGCCGTACGCGGCGGCCTCCTCGCGGTCCGCGACCATCATCAGGTGGACGCCCACCGCGGGACCCTCGTCCGCCAGGTAACGCAGCTGGTTCACGGCCCTGTCGTCGAAGCCGTGCGGGAAGTCGTTGACGATCAGCAGTTGCTGGGAGGTGTCGAAGTCGGGCGGCAGGGAGTCGGGCACGCCGGCACGCAACGCCATCTGCACCAGGTCCACACGCTGAGTGAGCCGCGCGAGGACGTCCGCGACTCCGGCCGCGCCCATCGCGGGCGGGGCCGCGAGCACGCCGGTCTGCACCAGCGGGGCGAGCGCCTGAGCGCCCGAACCGGCCGGATCGATCACATGCACGGTGAATTCGCCCGCCGGATAGACGGCGAGCAGCCGGGCCGCGTGCGCCACCGCCGTCTCCATCGCGAGGCGGCGCAGGTCATGGGAGTCCATGAAGGAGCCGTCGAGAGATGCACCGCCCCCGCTGTCGATCCACAGGCCGCGCTCCAGCGGCAGCCGGATCAGCATCGGGATGCGCAAAGGGTCACTCTCGGGCAGATGGAGGTCGCCCAGGCGCAGGGCCATGGGGATCTCCATCGGCACGCGGTAGCTCTGCCAGACCGGGTTGTCCCAGCCCGCGTAGGCAGGCGGCAGCGCGGGCTCGACGACCTCGGACTCAGCGGTGAGCTGGGCGACGTCACGGTCGAGCGTCGCCCTGGCCTGGTTGACGAGCTGCGTGTGCTTGGCCTGGGCCGCCTCGCGCGCGGCGTCACCCTGTCCGCCGATCCGGCTGCGCGGGTCCGACAGGACCTGGTCGAGCTCCTTCTCCATGCGCGAGTCGGCGAAGTCGACGGCGCTGCGGTACGCGGCCATCGTGCGGGCCAGGTCCTCGAACATGCCCCACACCTGGTTGTAGAGCCGCTCGTCCATGGACCAGCCGGTGGCGTCGCCCGCGACGGGCTGCGCGGGCTGCCCGGGCGGGGCCGGGGGCGCGGTCGGCGGGGGCGGCGGCGGAGCCGCGTTCTGCCGGCGCGGGTGGCTGTAGTTGATCGCGCCACCGGGCGTGGGAGTCGACGGCTGGGTGGGGTCGGTCGCGCCCGTACCGCCCTGGTACGGCGGCTGCGCGGGACCGCTCGGCATGCCGGGTGCCTGCGTGCCGTACGGGGAGTTCGGCGGCGTCGGCTGGCCGGGTCCGCCGGGCGTCTGGGTGCCGTAGGGCGACGTCGGCTGCGGCGGTACGGCGCCCTGCTGTGCGGGGCCACTCTGGTCCGGGCCGTGCGCGGGTGCGGGGGCCTGCCGGGAGCGGTCGCCGTCCGTCCGTTGCGGGGGCGCCGGGATCGAGCGGGCCACGCCCTGGGCCACCGCTTCATTGATGCCGTCGGCGAGTTGATGCGCCTGGGGCAGACCCTGATCGGTGAAGAGATCGGCGAGGCCGCCGGCATAGCCCTGGCCGATCGCGCGCACCTTCCAGGCACCCTGGCGGCGATAGAGCTCCAGGGCGACGACGGCCGACTCGGCCTCCAGACCGGTGATGGTGTAGCTGGCGACCTCGCTGCCGTCGAGGCCGGTGACCGCGACGAAGGGGGTGGGGACGGCGCCGAAGCTGGTCGGCCCGCCGACCCCGGTCGGCAGGGCGAGCAGCACACTGAGGCGGTGGACGGCCTCCGGCATGGCGTCCAGGTCCACCGCGAGGCGGTGGTCGGCGGCCGCCTGCCGGGAGACCTCGAGGCCGGGCAGGGTCGGCGCGCCGGGGTGGGCCACCCATTCGACGCCGTGGATCTTTCCCTGCTCGTCGCCGAGCGTGGCCGCAGCCACGATCGGCGCGCCGGCCGAGACCCGGATCTCCAGACGGACCTGGGAGAGCGGGTGGTTCTGCCCCCGCACCAGCTCGGCCGTCATGCCTTCGTCCCCCTGTGTCAGTTGTCGTCTCTCGTAGGCCGCTCGCCGAGCCGCCTCGCAGGTCCTACAGGTGCGGCAGGATCGCCGGCATCAGGTCCTGGAAGGTACGGCCGTTGGCCGGCGTACCGAGGGCCGTCATCGACCAGGACGCGCCCGAGCGGTGCACCTTGGCCATGATCTGGGCCGTGTAGGCGCCCCCACCCGCGAGCGTGTAGCGGGCGAGCTCCTGGCCGTTGGTCTCGTCGACCAGACGGCAGAACGCGTTCTGCACCTCCTGGAAGGTCTGGCCCGTGAAGGAGTTCACGGTGAAGACGATCTGGTCGATGTGGACCGGGATGCGCGCGAGGTCGACGAGGATGGCCTCGTCGTCGCCGCCCTGGCCGACACCGCCGACGAGGTTGTCACCGGTGTGGCGCACGGAGCCGTCGTCGCTCACCAGGTGGCGGAAGAAGACGACGTCCACCGGCTGCTTGTCCGCGAACAGGACGGCCGAGGCGTCGAGGTCGACCTCCCGCGTGCGCGAGCCGAACAGGCCGCGCCGGGGAGCCGCCTGCCAGCCGAGACCCATGCGCACCGCGGTCAGGCTGCCCCCGTCGTTCTTCTGCAGACTGATTGCCTGACCCTTGGTCATGTTGACGGTCACGTGCTGATTCCCCTCTCGAGCTTCCCCTGTTGGCCGCGGAGTCCGCGGATGACGAGAACCCTACGCAGAGGCACTGACAGTGCCGTACCCCGGTCCCCACTTTGTGTCGGTCTTGCAACACAGCGAGTGCCGGGAGTTCGGGCGACGACCGTTCGCGGGAGCCGGTCCGTTGTGAACCGGCACCCGCGCGGGCCTGTCAGGCCAGCCCCGCCTCCTTCATCTGCCGCAGTTCCTTCTTCATCTCGGACACCTCGTCGCGCAGCCGGGCCGCGATCTCGAACTGAAGATCCGCAGCCGCGGCGCGCATCCGCTCCGTCAACTCCTCGATCTGCTCGGCGAGATCGGCCGCCGGGCGGTCGGTCGGCACCGTCTCCCTCGCCTTGCCCTTGGCGGACTTGGCCGTCTTCGCGCCCTTGGCCGCCTTGTCGCCGAGGGAGGGCACGGGGGCCTTGGTGCCCCGGCCGTCCTTCTTCGCGCGGTAGCCGCTGCCGAGCAACTGCTCGGTGTCGACGTCCTCGCGGGCGATCTGCGCGACGATGTCGTTGATCTTCTTGCGCAGCGGCTGGGGGTCGACGCCGTTCGCCTTGTTGTACGCGACCTGCTTCTCCCGGCGGCGGTTGGTCTCGTCGATGGCCTTCGCCATCGCCGGGGTGATCTTGTCGGCGTACATGTGGACCTGGCCGGAGACATTGCGTGCCGCACGGCCGATGGTCTGGATGAGGGACGTACCGGAGCGCAGGAAGCCCTCCTTGTCGGCGTCGAGGATCGCCACCAGGGACACCTCGGGGAGGTCGAGGCCCTCGCGCAGGAGGTTGATGCCGACGAGGACGTCGAACTCGCCGGAGCGCAGCTCTCTCAGCAGCTCGACCCGGCGCAGGGTGTCGACGTCACTGTGCAGATAGCGCACCTGGATGCCGAGCTCCAGGAAGTACTCCGTGAGGTCCTCGGCCATCTTCTTGGTGAGGGTGGTGACCAGGATGCGCTCGTCCTTCTCGACCCGCACCCGGATCTCGTGCACCAGGTCGTCGATCTGGCCCTCGGTGGGCTTGACGACGACCTCCGGGTCGACGAGGCCGGTGGGGCGGATGATCTGCTCGACCTGGCCGTCCCCGCGAGAGAGCTCGTAGTTGCCGGGCGTCGCCGACAGATAGACGGTCTGACCGATGCGCCCCTGGAACTCCTCCCATTTCAACGGGCGGTTGTCGAGGGCGGAGGGCAGACGGAAGCCGTGGTCGACCAGCGTGCGCTTGCGGGAGGCGTCGCCCTCGTACATGGCCCCGATCTGTGGCACCGTCACGTGCGACTCGTCGATGACGAGCAGGAAGTCCTCAGGGAAGTAGTCCAGCAGGGTGTTCGGCGCGGAGCCGGGCGAGCGGCCGTCGAAGTGCATCGAATAGTTCTCGACACCGGAGCAGCTGCCGATCTGGCGGAGCATCTCGAGGTCGTACGTCGTGCGCATCCGCAGGCGCTGGGCCTCCAGGAGCTTGCCCTGCTTCTCCAGCTCGGACAGGCGCTCGCCCAGCTCCTTCTCGATGTCGTTGACAGCCCGCTCCATGCGCTCTGGGCCCGCGACGTAGTGGGAGGCCGGGAAGACGTACAGCTGCTGGTCGTCGCTGATGATCTCGCCGGTGAGCGGGTGCAGCGTGGACAGGGCCTCGATCTCGTCGCCGAACATCTCGATGCGGACGGCGAGCTCTTCGTAGACCGGGAAGATCTCGATGGTGTCGCCGCGCACCCGGAAGGTGCCGCGGGAGAAGGCCAGGTCGTTGCGCGTGTACTGGATGTCCACGAAGCGGCGTAGCAGTTGGTCCCGGTCGATCTCGTCGCCGACCTTGAGGGGGACCATGCGGTCCACGTACTCCTGCGGCGTACCGAGGCCGTAGATGCAGGAGACCGAGGCGACCACGACGACGTCGCGGCGGGTGAGCAGCGAGTTCGTCGCGGAGTGGCGCAGGCGCTCGACCTCCTCGTTGATCGAGGAGTCCTTCTCGATATAGGTGTCCGACTGTGGGACGTAGGCCTCGGGCTGGTAGTAGTCGTAGTACGAGACGAAGTACTCGACGGCGTTGTTCGGCAACAGCTCGCGGAACTCGTTCGCCAGCTGGGCGGCCAGCGTCTTGTTCGGCGCCATCACCAGGGTGGGGCGCTGGAGCTTCTCGATCATCCACGCGGTGGTGGCGGACTTGCCTGTGCCGGTCGCGCCGAGCAGGACGACGTCCTTCTCGCCGGCCTCGATGCGCCGGGCGAGCTCGGCGATGGCCTGCGGCTGGTCGCCGCTGGGCTGGTAGGGGCTGACGACCTCGAAAGGCGCCACCGTGCGTTCGATGCTGGAAACGGGCCGCATGGATCCACCGTACGACCCCCCACTGACAACGCGGTCCGGTCAGTGGTTCTGCGGGGTCCGGGAGTCTCGGGTTCCGGTGGTGCGACGGGGCCGCTGCGGGGGGCGGCGGGCCGGATGCGGGACGGTGGCGTGGGCGGGGACGCCCGGTTTGGGCTCGGCGGGGGTCACCGTGGGGCGTCCCATGACCATCTTCGGGTCGAAGAGCACGACGGCGCCCGCGAGGAGCAGGAAGGCGAGCGGGCCGACGAGCATCGGCGCGAGCAGGGCCGCGGGCGAGTCACCCGAGGCGGGGGCCTCCGTGCCGTGCAGATGGACGCTGAGGGCGGCCATGCCGGTGTAGTGCATACCGCTGACGGCGAGCCCCATGACGAGACTCGCGCCCACGCTCCACAGGAGGCCCCTGACCTGTCCGGCGGCCCACAGGGCGGCGGTGGCCGCGCACATCGCTATGACGACGGAGGCGCCCACGGTGAACGTGTTGTACTCCAGCTTGCCGTTGAGCTGCATGCCGGCCATGCCCAGATAGTGCATCGAGGCTATGCCCAGACCGGTGATGGTGCCGCCGGTGAACAGGGCCGCTCCGCGTGCGCCTCTGTAACCGACTATGAAGATCCCGACACCCACCATGACGATGGCGACGGCCAGGCTCGCGAAGGTCATCGCCTTGTCGTAGTGAATCGGCGTTTCCTTGACCGTGAACCCCATCATCGCGACGAAGTGCATCGTCCATATGCCGGAGCCGATGGCCGCCGAGCCCAGGGCGAGCCAGCCCGGGCGCCAGGACTGCGAGACGAGCATCGATCTGGTGGTGCAGCGAAGGCCGAGCGCACCGCCCAGGCAGGCCATGACGTATGCCACCAGCGGTGTGACGAGTCCATAGCTGAATCCGTCGATCGTGCCCTGCATCCGCGGCTGCCCTTCCCGCCCTCTTACGTCCCGGAACCCGTGAAATGCGCCCCCTCCCAGTACCGCCCGAGCGGTCAGGGTTGAGGCTGAGGGTAACGCCCACCGCAATGGTCGAACGATTTTCCGGCAAAGAAACACGGCCTTGCCCCAGTTGTGCCGCAAGGGTGAGCGACCCCGGGCAACTCCATTCAATCTGTGGTCATTCTGTACTCCTCCGCCGTTGACCCTCTGCTGTCACAGTTGAGCTGTTCGTGATCGTCCGACGCGAGGAGTACGCATGCACGCGCGCGCTGTAGCCGCCACGGCGACCGCACTCCTGGGTACCGCCGCTCTGCTCCTTCCCGCCCCCGACGCCCGGGCCGGCGCCGAGCGGCCCACGGTCATCGCCCATCGAGGAGCGTCCGCGTATGCCCCCGAGAACACGCTTGCCGCCGTCGACAAGGCGGCCGAGCTGGGCATCGACTGGGTCGAGAACGACGTGCAGCGCACCAAGGACGGCGAGCTGGTCGTCCTTCACGACGACAACCTCAAGCGGACGACCGACGTGGAGGAGGTCTTCCCCGATCGCGCGCCCTGGAAGGTGAAGGACTTCACGGCGGCCGAGATCGCCCGCCTCGACGCGGGCAGCTGGTTCGGCCCCGCGTACGCGGACGCGCGCGTGCCGACGTTGAAGCAGTACATGGACCGCGTGGAGCTGCACCACCAGAAGCTGCTCCTGGAGATCAAGAACCCCGAGCTGTACCCGGGCATCGAGCAGCAGACCCTCAAGGCCCTGGGCAACGAGGGGTGGCTCGACGAGGCCCATCTGGCGAACCGGCTGATCGTGCAGAGCTTCAGCGCCGACAGCGTGCGGACCGTCCACGAGCTGAAGCCGGCCGTGAAGACAGGCTTCCTGGGGACGCCGTCCGTGGCGGACCTGGACCGGTACGCGGTCTTCGCCGACCAGATCAATCCGTCGTACGGCTCCGTCTCCGTGGGCTATGTCGCCGCCGTCCACGCGGTCGAGGGGCCGCACGGCAGGCCGCTGGAGGTCTGCGTCTGGACCGTGAACGACGCGAACACCGCCCGGCTGGTCGCCGGGTACGGCGTCGACGGGATCATCACGAACACTCCCGACGTGGTACGGGACGCCCTGCCCACGAAGTGAGGCCGGACCGGCGCCCGCCGGCCCGCACGGCGCCCGCTCCCGGGGGCGTTGTCAGTGGCGGGTCGTACGGTTGGCGCATGGACAGCCATGGGCAGTACGAGGAGCAGGTCGTGTGGGCCGTCGTCGGTACCGACATCGGTCCGCTGATGCTGGCCGCGACCCGCGACGGCCTGGTCAGCGTCGTGTTCCACGCCACGCAGAAGGTGCGCGAGAAGATGCTCGACCACCTCGCGTCCCGGCTCGGTGTCGAGCCGGTCGAGGCGCCCGACTCTCCGCTGCTGGCCGAGGCGATACGGCAGGTGGAGCAGTACTTCGCGGGTGCGCGGCGTGACTTCGAGCTGCCCCTGGACTGGTCACTGATCTCCGGGTTCAACCGGCAGGTGCTGCGCGAACTGGCGTCCGGTGTCCCGTACGGCACGGTCGTCGGTTACGGCGATCTGGCCGGGCGGGTCGGGCAGCCGGGCGCGGCCCAGGCGGTCGGCATGGCGATGGGGGCCAATCCGCTGCCGGTCGTCGTGCCCTGTCACCGCGTCGTGGAGAGCGACGGCGGAATCGGCGGATTCGGGGGCGGCCTGGAGACCAAGCGGAAGCTGCTGGCGCTGGAGGGGGTACTGCCGGAACCGCTGTTCTGAGGGGTTCCCGGTCTTTCACGGGGATGGGCAGGCGAGAGAAGAGGGGGGAGACTGCGCCTGTGACGACACCTTTCACCCACATGTACGCGGCCGGTCCGGTGTGTTGTCGTCCTCCGGTCGGCCGGAGGCGTCGTACAGCCGGGTGTGCGTCATGACCGCCGTCGAACGGCAGCTCGTCGTGGCGGTTCCGCCCGACCGGCTGCCGGCCCTGCGGCGCCGTATCTCGGCGGTGCTGATCACGACGCAGATCCTGGGCGGGCTGGGCGTCGCCACCGGGATCGCGCTCGCGACCGTGCTGGCCAAGGAGGTCAGCGGCACCGAGTCGCTGTCCGGGCTCGCGCCCACCGCCACCGTCGCCGGTACGGCGGTGCTGTCGATGCCGCTGGCCGCGCTGATGACCGCGCGGGGACGTCGTCCAGGGCTTGTCCTGGCCTATCTGATCGGAGCCGTGGGCGCCGGTGTCACCGTGGTCGCGGCCTGCCTCGGGAGCTTTCCGCTGCTGCTGTGCGGGATGGCGGCCTTCGGGGCGGCCTCGTCGGCGAATCTCCAGGCGCGGTTCGCTGCCGCGGATCTGGCCGAGCCGGAGCGGCGGGCCCAGGCCATCTCCCTCGTCGTGTGGGCGACGACGATAGGCGCGGTCCTCGGCCCGAACATTGCCGCGCCCGCCGGTCGCAGTGTCACGGGCCTCGGGATACCGGCGACGGCGGGCCCGTTTCTGTGGGCGGCCGGGATCTTCCTGATATCCGCGATCGTGGTGGCCGTACTGCTGCGGCCGGACCCGCTGCTGACGGCGCGGGCGCTGGCGCCGGCCGAGGAGAGTTCGCCCGCGGCCCGTTCCCTGCGTGCCGGGATGGCCGCCGTGGCCGCCTCGCCGCGGGCGCGGCTCGCGGTGGTGACGGTCGCCGTGGCCCACACGGCGATGGTCTCGGTGATGTCGATGACCCCGGTCGACCTCGCGCATCATGGCGCGGGCATCGAACTGATCGGGCTGGTCATCAGCGGGCACATCGCAGGCATGTATGCGTTCGCCCCGCTCATGGGACGGTTGTCGGACCGGCTGGGGCGGCTGTCCGGGATCGGTCTCGCCGTGGGGCTGCTGGCGTGCGCGGTGTTTCTCGCCGGTACGGCGGGCGCCGACCACAGGCAGACGGCCGCCGGGCTCTTCGTGCTGGGGCTGGGCTGGTCGGCGGCGCTCGTGTCAGGTTCCGCGCTGCTCACGGACTCCGTGCCACAGCCGGCGCGGGCCGCCGCGCAAGGTCTGTCAGACCTCGTCATGAACGCGTCCGCCGGCATCGGCGGTGCGGCCGCGGGGCTCGTGGTCGCTCAGGCGAGCTACGCGTGGCTGAACCTCATGGCGGCGTGCCTGCTGCTCCCGCTGACGGCGCTGGCGCTGTTCACCCGGGGTGAGCGGGCGAAGGACGCTCCGGCGGGCGACTGACGTTACGCCCTGCTCTGCCGGGGAGGCCGGGGGCGGCCCAGGGGCGGGGTGTGTCCTCCGGTAGCCACGCGAAGGCCGACCGGAACGGGGCACCGGGCCGGGGCGGGCCTGGTCAGGCTCGGCGACGGCCGCCTCCGCGCACCTGCTGGGGGCCGCGGTCGTCATCGTCGGCGATCTGAACGCCGAATGCCTCGCCCAGGCGCGGAGCTGCGGTTACGAGACAGGCGCTGGAGAACGTACGGCTGGTCTGACATCTCCGCGCCGGGCCGGTCTGGCATCTCCACAGCGGACTGGTCCGGAGTCTCCGGAGGAGGGGCCACGCGCGCGTGGCCCCCTCCGCGGCACGCTAGTCGTAGTGCCGGGCCTCGAAGACGTTGCCGTCGGGGTCGCGGAAGTAGAAGCTGCGCTTGGCCTTGCCGCGGGCGCCGAAGGAGTCGTGCGAGATGTCCGACACCGGTGCGGCGCGTTCGTCCAGGCGGGCGCGCAGGGCGTCGAAGTCGTCGCCCGGCAACGCCAGGCAGACGTGGTTGACCGGGTGCCCGGCGCTCTCGGCGGCGCCGGGCAGCATCTTCATGCGCTCCGCCATGGTGAGCGGCATGAGGTCGAGGATCGTCTCCTCGTTGAGGCGCACGGACGGGAAGGGAACCGCCCCCGCGGAGAACTCCGAGAGCCTGACCGGCTCCATGCCGACCGCCTTCTCGAAGAAGTCGGCCGACGCCACCGGGTCACGCACCCAGAGGACGACATGGTCGAGACGTGCAGTGTTGTCCGTCATGCATCCAAGGCTGGTGTCGTGTCCCACATGCCGCAAGGGGTTTGATCGGGCATGGCGCCCGCCAGAGATGAGGGAAGACCGACGGACAGGAGGCAGGCGCGTGGTGCTGGTGGTGTCGGAAGAGGTGCGGCAGGCGATCGACGCGCGTCGACCCGTGGTGGCCCTGGAGTCCACGATCATCGCGCACGGGCTGCCGCGCCCGCGCAATCTTCAGGTGGCGCGGGAGCTGGAGGACGTCGTACGGCGGGAGGGTGCCGTTCCGGCGACGATCGCCGTGCTGGACGGGCGGCCCCACGTCGGCCTGGACAAGGAGCAGCTGGAGCGGATCGCGAACGAGGACGGGATCCGCAAGCTGGGGCACCGGGATCTGCCGCTCGCGGTGGCCTGCGGGGCGAGCGGGGCGACCACGGTGTCGGCGACGGCTCTGCTGGCGGCTCTCGCGGGCGTTCGGGTGTTCGCGACGGGTGGGCTCGGCGGTGTGCACCGGGAGTGGACGGTGACGCAGGACGAGTCGGCCGACCTGGGGCTGCTCGCGCGTACGCGGATCACGGTGGTGTGTGCCGGGGTGAAGTCGATCCTGGATGTCCCGGCGACCCTGCAACGGCTGGAGACGCTGGGTGTCGCGGTGGCCGGCTACCGCACCGAGCGCTTCCCCGGCTTCTACCTATCCGACTCGGGGCACCCCGTGGACTGGACGCTCGGCTCGCCGGAGGAGGTGGCCGAGGTGATGCGCGCTCAGGAGGCGCTCGACGGGCCCGAGTCGGCGTTGATCGTCGCCAATCCGGTGCCGGAGGCGGAGCAGTTGGATCCCGAGCTGCACGCGCGTGTGCTCGCCGACGCGCTGCACGCGTGCGAGGAGGAGGGCATCACCGGTCAGGCCGTCACGCCCTTCCTGCTGGACTACCTCGTACGGCACACGGAGGGCGCCTCGCTGAGCGCCAATCTCGCGGCGGTACGCGGCAACGTACGGCTTGCGGGGCGGATCGCGGCGGCCTGGGCCGGGGCGTGAGCGGGACGTTGTCCGGCGGTTCGGCAAGCGGACCGGGCGCGTCGGGCACCCGCGACGGCGCCCTGCTGGTCGTCGGGGATGTGGTGACGGACGTCATCGCCCGGCATCAGGGGCCGCCCGCCTCGGGGACGGACACGGCGGCGGTCATCCGGACCATGCCGGGTGGCGCGGGCGCCAATGTGGCCTGCTGGGCCGCGTATCGGGGCTCTGTGGAAGTGCGTCTGCTGGGGCGGGTGGGCGCGGACGCAGTCGAATGGCACGAGCGGGAGCTGACCGCGAGCGGAGTGCAGCCCTGTCTGGTGGTCGATCCGCAGGCATCGACCGGGACGGTGATCTGCCTGGTCGACACGGGTGCCGCCGCCGAGCGGACGTTCCTCACGGACAGCGGTGCGTCGCTCCGGCTCGAACCGGGCGACTGGTCGGACGCGCTCCTCGACGGTGTCGTATGGCTGCATCTGTCGGGCTACCTGCTGTTCTCCGAGTCGGGCCGCGCGCTGGTGACGGTGGCTCTCGCATCCGCACGCGCGCGTGGGGTGCCGGTGAGCCTGGATCCAGCGTCGGCCGGATTCCTCGTCGAGCTGGGCGTCGATCGTTTCCTGGCGCTGGTGGCGGGCGTGGACGTCCTGCTGCCGAGCCGTGACGAGGCGTGCCTGCTCACGGGGTTGCCGGATGCGGCGGACGCGGCGGCCAAGTTGAGCCGCCAGGTGCCGCTCGTGGTCGCGAAGCAGGGCGCGGACGGCGCGCTGGTGGCCCGGTCCGGCGCAGTGAGCGCCCACGTCCCCGCCGTACCGGCGACACCGACGGACACGACCGGAGCGGGGGACGCTTTCACCGGCGCCTTCCTCGCCGCCCTGCTCACCGGTATGGGGCCGGAGGAGGCGGCTCGGGCGGGGTGCCGGGCGGGGGCACTGGCGGTGGAGCGGGTCGGGGGGAGGCCGCCGCAGCCGGAATGACAAACCTGGGAGGCAGTCGGTGCCACGGTCGCGGTGACGGGTCACTTACGCGGCGCTCGGCGCCACCGTCCCGCAACCGGGCGGCACCGCCCAACCGCCAACCGCCCGCACCTCGCAACACCACGGGTGGGCGGCCGAACCCCCGCCCTCCGCCCGGGCCAAGCGCCGCGCCACGCCGACTACGCCTTGCGCCCCCACGCCGAGATCAGCGGGGCCGTGGCCAGGTCCATCGTGCCGGTGGCTACGTTCGCGAGGTGGCGGTCGATGTCCGGGTCCGTGGCGAGGCCCTCGGTGACGAGTTGGTCGCGGATCTGGCGGATCGTGGCGGACTCCAGAGCTGCACAGGCGGTCGAGGTGATCGGGAAGTACGCGTCGGCCGTCACCTGGCGCAGACCGGCCTCGCGGAGCAGACGCGGGAGCCTGCGGCCGTAGGAGAGGTCGGCGCCGCGGTCGGCGAGGAGCTTGCGGAAGCCGTGGCGCAGCCGGTTGGCGAGTTGCTGCTCGGGGCCGTACTCGTCGGGGCAGATGAGGGGCTGGAGGGTGGGGTCGGCGTCCTCGACCAGGAGTCGTCCGCCGGGGCGCAGGGACTCGATCATCGAGCGCAACGCCCGTTCCCGGTCGGGCACATGGACGAGGACGAGCCGGGCGTGCACCAGGTCGAACCCCTCCCCCGGCGGTGCCTCGGCGCTCACGTCGTGGACGCGGACCTCCACCGGCGGCCGGGCGGCGGAGGCGAATTGAGAGGTGTCGATGTCGGTCGCGACCACCCGCCCGGTCGGGCCGACCTTCTTGGCCATCCAGGACACGACGGACGTGCCGCCGGCGCCGACCTCCCAGCAGCGCCAGCCGGGTCCGATACCGAATCCTTCGAGGTGACGGAAGGTCGTGGGGTCGAAGAGGGTGGCGAAGGCGTCGAAACGCTCGCCCGCCTCGGTCTGCCGGTTGTCGAGGAGATATCCGTCGTTTCGCGTCATGGCGCGATCATCCCAGTTGCCCCGGTCGTGATGAGCGGGCGACGCGGCGCCTACGACGAGATGGCGGACGTCCGTCAGGGAGATTGCATCCGGCCAGACAGGGGATGCGTCCTACCTGGGTGGACAGCCGGTTGTCCACAGGGGGGAACAAAGCGGAATTGCCTGTTCCCACAGGCTTACCCATCACTCACCACCGGCTGGCAAACTGGCAGGCCAAGGCGCAGGGATGCGGCGCGAGGGATCCACGCAAGGAGATCCAGATGTCCATGGCAGGGAATCTGCGAAAGGTCACGGGCCTCAGCAAGGTCGGCGGCCTGCGCAAGGTGGCACGGCTGGCTCGACGCCGTCCCCGCGTCGACCTCAGCCACCCCGCCAGGTCCCCGCTGGGCTCCTCGGTGGTGAACTGCGTGACATACCGGGACGGTGTGCGGTTCCCGGAGAGCGGTGAACTGGTCGACGTCGTACAGAGAGTACGCAAGCGCGGTGGAGGTTTCGTCTGGCTCGGCCTCCACGAGCCGACGGACCAGGAGTTCGCGGGCATCGCCGAGCTGTTCGACCTGCACCCGCTGGCGGTCGAGGACGCCGTCGAGGCCCATCAGCGACCGAAGCTGGAGCGGTACGACGAGACGCTGTTCGCGGTGTTCAAGACCGTCTGCTACGTCGAGCACGAGAAGCTCACGGCGACCAGCGAGGTCGTGAACACGGGCGAGATCATGGTGTTCGTCGGCAAGGATTTCGTCATCACGGTGCGCCACGGGCGGCACGGCTCGCTGGGCCCGTTGCGCGAGGAGTTGGAGTCGAACGCCGAGCAGCTCGCCAAGGGACCCGCGGCGGTGCTGCACGCCATCGCGGACCACGTGGTCGACGACTATCTCAACGTCACCGACGCGGTGCAGGAGGACATCGACGTGGTCGAGACGGAAGTGTTCGCGGAGAACGGGGCGCGGGCCGACCCCGGGCGGATCTACCAGCTCAAGCGGGAACTGCTGGAGCTGAAGCGGGCCGTGGTTCCGCTGAGCCGGCCGCTGGAGGAGTTGGCCACGACGCCCATCAGGGTCGTCGAGCCTGAGATACAGGCCTACTTCCGCGACGTCTCCGACCATCTGCTGCGGGCCAAGGACCAGATAGCCGCCTTCGACGAGTTGCTCAACTCGATCCTCCAGGCACACCTGGCACAGGTCACCGTCGCGCAGAACGAGGACATGCGGAAGATCACGGCCTGGGCCGCGATCATCGCGATACCGACGATGGTGTGCGGGGTCTACGGCATGAACTTCGACTACATGCCGGAGCTGCGCTGGACGTTCGGCTATCCGCTGGTCATAGGCGTGATGGCCGTCGCGTGTGTGCTGCTGCACCGCGGCTTCCGGCGCAACGGATGGCTCTGACGACTCCGGCCGGATTCTGACGGCTCCGACCCGACTGTGGCGCGTTCCCGTCCGGCACGGCCGGCCGGACGGGAACGGCACACAGGTGGCAGGGCCTTCGCCCGGTCAGTGCGTCGTCGGCGACGCGCCCATGGCATAGACGCTCTCGACCCACAGGCCGATCTCGTCCTCCGACAGGCTCCGGGCCAGATCGGCTTCGCTGATCATGCCGACGAGGCGCTTGTTGTCGATGACGGGGAGCCGGCGGATCTGGTGCTCCTTCATCTCCCGGAGCACGTCGCTGATGTCGGCACTCGCATCGATCCAGCGCGGGGTGCCCTGAGCCATCTCGCCGGCGGTGACCTTGCTCGGGTCGTGGCCCATGGCCACACAGCCGATGACGATGTCACGGTCGGTGAGGATGCCGCAGAGCCTTTCGTTCTGGTCGCTGATGGGCAGGGCCCCGACGCCCAGATCACGCATCAACTGGGCGGCGCGGTCCAGGGTCTCGTGAGCGGGGATCCACTGGGCGCCTCGGTGCATGATGTCTCCGGCGGTGGTCATGGACTACCTCCCGATGCCGGACGGCCGGCGCGGCGCAGGACGCACCGCTAGTCCCGGCGCCCTTCATTCTCGCCGTGGCGTCCGGCCCATGCACCTGGAACCGAGCGGTAATGGATGCGGGCCGCAGTCGGCGGTCAGGCCGAGAAGCGCACGATCTTCCGCGGTACGACGCGGATGATCACGCGGGCCTCGTCGTCGTCCTCGGCGGGCGGGTCGATACCGAGGTACTTGTGCGAGAGCTCGAACGGGAGCCGCTTGGCCTCGTCCGGGAGGATCTCGGCGGTGCCGCGGATCTCGACGGAGGAGTAGGGATTGGTGAGGTCGTAGACCGAGACGCTGATGCGGGGGTCGCGGCGGAGGTTGCGCACCTTCTGGCGGGCGTCCACGGACGAGAAGAGCACGGTGTCGCCCTCGCGCTTGATCCAGACCACCGAGTTCTGAGGGCCGCCGTCGGGGCCGAGCGTGGCCACGCTGGCGAAGTTCCTGCCGTCCAGCAGGGAGCGGACGGAGTCGCCGAAGGGGATCGGATCACTCGTGGGGGGCGTCATGAACGCCAGCATATTTAAATGCACGTGCATATAGAAGGGGTTTTGGTGGATCACTCTCCTCCGCCGCTCCAGGCCGGGCGCCGTGCATCGTCGGCACGCACCAGGACGTCGGCCGTGCCGGGGTCGGTCTCCTGGTCGTAGCGCTCGAAGGCGGGGAGGGTCCAGTGCTCGTCCTCGGGGGTGCGGCGGCGCAGGGCGCCGGGTGAGAGGAGGACATGGACGGTCAGATCGAAGGGGAACCAGTGACGCAGGAGGAGGGGGCCGTGCAGCAACAGGAAGCCGCCGGGCGGGAGTTGGACGTAGGGGCTGCGGGTGGCCCGGTCGGCGACCGGGTCCCACAGATCGGGCAGGACGCGCCCGTCGCCGCCGGGTTCGAGAGGGCCGAAGACCTCGCGCCACAGGGCAGGCGTGTCGAACCAGCCGTCGTAGTAGGCCTCCACGTCCCGGTGGCCGTACTCCAGGCGGACCGAGGCAGGGCGCAGGAAGCCCTCCATACCGACGGCGAGCGAAGGGCGGCCGCGTATGCGCAGCGCTTCCCCCACCCGCTCGGCGAGGTCGCCCGGACGAGCCGCCGGGGCGCCGTCGAAGGCGACGCGCGGCCAAGGGCTGCCGTCGGCCGGCTTCAGGTCGAGCAGCCTCTCGGCCAGCAGATCGCCGAGCCGGTCCCAGGTGATCGCTTCCAGTCGCACACGGCCCATGATGCGACAGGCGGAGGGTGGGGTGCGTTGCGGTCTGCGGGAAGAAGGGCGCCGGCGCCTCTCGGTTCCCCTCCGGGAGCAACCAGCCGGTGCTGCTGCGCGACGCCCCAGCAGCGAGTTCCCGAGCCTCACGTCGAGGGGAATGAACCCCATATGGCACCCCGCACAACTCCCCGGTCCCGAACCGGTCTTCTCGTCATCCAACCCCTCAAGCGGCGGCTCTGCGCGGAGTGTCATGCGGGGCCGTTGCAGATGCTCTTGCTGGAGGACGGGGCGCCCCGGTGTCTGGACTGCGCCGACCTCGGGCATCTGGTGTTCCTGCCGCGCGGCGACACGGCGTTGACGCGTCGGTCCCGGGAGGAGAGTGCGCTGTCTGCGGTGGTCGTGCGGTTCAACCGGCGCAAGGGCCGTTACGAGCGGCAGGGCGTTCTCGTGGAGGAGGCGGGGCTCGCCCGGGCCGAGGCGCGGTGCCTCGTGGACGCCGAGGCACGGCGGCGGCGCAGGGTGCGGGACGCGCGACGCCGGGCGCTGGAGGACGTGCGGTTCACGGAGGCGTTCGCGGCGGAGATACGGCGGCTCTTCCCGGGGTGCCCGGCGGACCGGGCGCGGGACATCGCCGCGCATGCGTCGGTGCGGGGCAGTGGCCGGGTGGGGCGGAGCGCGGCGGGGCGGGCGTTGTCCGAGGTGGCGGTGACGTCGGCGGTCGTGGCGTCGGTGCGGCACATGGATACGCCGTACGACCAGTTGCTGATGAGCGGGGTGCCGCGGCACGAGGCTCGGCGGCGGATCAGGGCGGCGGTGGAGACGACGTTGCGGGCGTGGCGGGGGGAGGTGTCCGAGGTCGGCTGACGGTGAGGGCGATGACCCGGGGAGGTGCGGGATCAGAGGAACGCACGCGGGACGTGTGTCCCCCGCCCTCATGTCCTGCACGCGGGGCGTGCGTCCCCCGGCCCCATGTCCCGCACGCAGGAAGTGCGCCCCCGCCCCCGTGTCCACCCCCGCCCCCGTGTCCGCGTCCGTGTCCGCCTCCGCGTCCGCGTCCACCGGCCTGGAAGCGCGCCCACCGGCCGGGAAGCGCGCCGCCCCGGCGTGCCCTTCCGCAAGGCATGGGGCCTGGCCTTCGTCCGACTGGACGCTCGCGTATGGGCTCGCGTCGCTCGGCCATGGTCACTGTTGTCGTACAGGATTTCACTTGAGGTGACGGACCGGACCGGGCAGGATCCCGGCGGGATGCGGGAGTTGACGTTGACATGATCGATGGGCCGTACTTCGTACTGATCGTGATCGGTGTGGTCGGGACCGGACTCGTGGCGGGGGTGTTCTGCGCCTTCTCGACCTTCGTGATGCGAGGGCTCGCCTCGTTGCCGCCCGCGCAGGGCATCGCCGCGATGCGGGCGATCAATGTGACCGCTCTGATGCCTGCGTTCATGCTGGTGTTCGTCGGGTCGGCGGTGCTGTGCGCGGTGATCGCCGTGGTGACGTTCGTGCTCTGGCCGGACGAGGGGACGGTGGAGCTGCTGCTGGGCAGTGCGCTGTATCTGTTCGGCTCGTTCGGGGTGACCTTGGTGGCGAACGTGCCCCGCAACGACGCGCTGCTGAAGCTGGAGCCGGGCACCCAGGAGGCGGCCGACTACTGGCCGACGTATGTGCGGGAGTGGACGGCGTGGAATCACGTCCGGACGGTCGCCTCGGCCGCCGCGACGGTGTCGTACGTGCTGGCCATCAGCTGACCGGGGAGGCGGGAGTCCCGGGTGGACCGGCCCGACCGACCCGACCGGCCCGACCGAGAAAGCGCTGTCCGCCCGCTCTGCGCACGTGGCCGACGGGACGTATCGTTGCGGGAAGAGTGCCGCCCGACGACGCACGGCTCCAGCACGTCACACGCGCACGAGGTAGACGGCCATGGCCGATCCCAAGGGCTTCATGACCACCCCCCGCCAGGACTGGCCCCGCCGGCCCGTGGAGGAGCGGGTCAGGGACTGGGACGAGGTGTACGTCCCGGGGGCGCTGCTGCCCATCATCAGCAAGCAGGCCGACCGGTGCATGGACTGCGGGATCCCCTTCTGCCACGAAGCCTGCCCGCTGGGCAATCTGATCCCCGAGTGGAACGACCTGGTGTCCAGGGAGGACTGGCGGGCGGCGTCGGACCGGCTGCACGCGACCAACAACTTCCCCGAGTTCACCGGGCGGTTGTGCCCGGCGCCGTGCGAGGCGGGGTGTGTGCTGGCGATCAATCAGCCGGCCGTCACCATCAAGAACGTCGAGTGCGCCATCGCCGACCGGGCGTGGGAGGAGGGCTTCACGCCGCCTCGGCCGCCGGACCGGCTGTCGGGACGGACGGTCGCGGTCATCGGCTCGGGGCCCACGGGGCTGGCGGCGGCGCAGCAGCTGACCCGGGCTGGACACACGGTCGCCGTGTACGAGAAGGACGACCGGATCGGCGGGCTGATGCGGTACGGCATCCCCGAGTTCAAGATGGAGAAGCACCATCTTGAACGGCGGATCGAGCAGATGCGGGCCGAGGGGACCAAGTTCCGTACGTCGACGGCGGTCGGGAGGGACATCGGGGCGGCCGAGCTGCGGTCGCGTTACGACGCCGTGGTGATCGCCACCGGGGCGACGGCCTGGCGCGAACTCACCGTTCCTGGGCGGGAGTTGAGCGGCGTCGAGCAGGCGATGGCGTATCTGCCGCTGTCCAACCGGGTGCGCGAGGGGGATCTGGAGACGTCCCCCATGTCCGCCGCCGGCAAGCACGTCGTCATCGTCGGCGGCGGGGACACGGGCGCCGACTGTCTGGGCACCGCCGTGCGGGAGGGCGCCGCGTCCGTGACTCAGCTGGACATCTACGCCCAGCCGGGCGCCGAGCGGGACGAGGACGCCGAACCCTGGCCGACGTATCCGAAGATCTACCGTCTCTCGGCAGCGCACGAGGAGGCGCGCGAGCTGGAGACGGCGCTGGCGGCGGACGCGGACGCGCGGCTGTTCGCGGCGTCCACGCTCCACTTCACGGGCGACGACGACGGACACGTACGGTCACTGCACCTGGTCGAGGTGGACGCCGGGCGCCGCCCCCTGCCGGACAGCGGGCGGACGCTGCCCGCCGACCTTGTGCTGCTCGCCCTCGGCTTCTCCGGACCCGACCGCACGGACGGGCTGATCGAGCAGCTGGGGCTGGAGATGGAGCCGCGCGGCACGATCACGCGGGATGCCGGGTTCGCGACGAACGTGCCCGGGGTGTTCGCCGCGGGGGATGCCGCCCGGGGGCAGTCGCTCATCGTGTGGGCGATCGCCGAGGGGCGGTCGGTGGCGGCGGCCGTCGACCACTATCTGACGGGGAGTTCGCGGTTGCCGGCGCCCATATCTCCGTACGACCGGCCGATGACGGTGTAGGCCCCCGGGCGACCCCGGGCCCCCAGGACGCCCCCGGACGACTCTCGCCCGGCCTAGCGCCGCTCGTCCGTCCCCGCCACCTTCCCCGTGGCGAGCGCCACCCTGTTCCAGGTGTTGATCGTCATGATCAGGGCGAGGACATGGGCCAGTTCCCCCTCGTCGAAGTGGGCCGCCGCCTGTGCGTAGACCTCGTCCGGGACCCCTCCGTCGGCCACCAGGGTCACCGCCTCCGTCAGGGCCAGGGCCGCCTGCTCCTTCTCGGTGAAGAAGTGACGGGCCTCGCGCCACACGGCGACCAGGTGCAGGCGGTCCTCGCTCTCGCCGGCCCTGCGGGCGTCGTTGGTGTGCATGTGGAGGCAGTAGGCGCAGTGGTTGAGGTGTGAGGCACGGATCTGGATCAGTTCGACGAGCGCCGGGTCCAGGCCCTCGCGGGCGGCCGCGTCGAAGCCGACGATGGCACGGAAGACCTTCGGGGCGGACTTGGCGAGGTCCAGGCGAGTGCGGGTGGCCTGGGCCTCGTTGATGGACTGGGCCAGCTTGGCGTCGATCGTGTTCGTCGTCATGTGAATCAACCTACGAGCCGGAAAGACCGACTGTAGGGTGCATTTCCATGGCGAAATCGTGGGTCAATTCGGCGGAGCGGATCGGCGCCGACCTGCACCTGGACCTGGACCCGGCGGATCCCTCGGGGTCGTCCGGGCCCGGCGGGCGGCGGGCCGCGCTGATCCGCGCGCTGCGCGAGGCCGTGCGCAGTGGGCGGCTCGCGCCCGGCACCCGGCTGCCGCCGTACCGTTCGCTCGCCGCCGACCTCGGGGTGGCCCGCAACACGGTGGCCGACGCGTACGCGGAGCTGGTCGCCGAGGGCTGGCTCACCGCCCGGCAGGGCTCGGGGACGCGGGTGGCCATGGGGGTACGTCCCACGCCCTCCAGGCAGTGGGGGAGCGCCGAGCCCTCCCGGCAGGCCGAGCGGTTGCCCCGTAAAACCCCTCCACGCGCGCGTGGGCCTCGGCACGACCTGCGGCAGGGCACACCGGACGCGTCGGCGTTCCCGCGTGCGGCCTGGCTGGCCTCCTATCGGCGGGCCCTTCAGCAGGCACCGAACGAGGTCTTCGGACCCGGCGATCCCGCCGGGCGCCTCGAACTGCGGGAGGCGCTCACCGACTACCTGGCACGCGCGCGCGGCGTACGCACCGAGCCGGGCCGGATCGTGATCTGCTCCGGCTTCGCCCACGCCCTGCGACTGCTGTTCGGCCAGGACAGAGGTGGTGGCGGCGGTGTGCTGCGCGGCCCGCTGGCCGTGGAGGCGTACGGGCTGGGCTTCCACCGCGAACTGCTCGCCGCCGCCGGCGTACGGACCGTACCGCTCCCCCTCGACGACGACGGCGCCCGCATAGACCGGCTGGCACGCGAGCGGGCGGTGCTGCTCACGCCCGCGCACCAGTTCCCGACCGGTGGCCCGCTGCACCCCGAGCGCCGGGCCGCCGTGATCGACTGGGCACGCGCGCGTGGCGGCGTGGTACTGGAGGACGACTACGACGGGGAGTTCCGCTACGACCGCAAGCCCGTCGGCGCGGTCCAGGGCCTGGACCCCGAGCGGGTGATCTTCATCGGCTCGGTCAGCAAGAGTCTGTCGCCGGCGGTGCGGCTCGGGTGGATGGTGCTGCCGGAGCGGTACGTCGGTGACGTACTCGCGGCCAAGGGCGAGCGCGAGGCGTGGGCGAGCGTCCTCGACCAGCTGAGCCTCGCCGACTTCATCGTCTCCGGGGCGTACGACCGTCATGTACGGCGGATGCGGCAGCGGTACCGGAGCCGCCGCGACCGCCTCGTGGCCGCCCTGGCCTCGCACGCGCCGCATATCGAGGTCAGGGGTGTGGCCGCCGGACTCCACGCGGTGCTGCGGCTGCCGCCCGGCACCGAGCGGTCCACGGTCAAGGCCGCCACCTGGCAGGGCATCGCCCTGGACGGCCTCGCCGAGTTCCGGCACCCGGCGGCGACGGAGCCGGACATGCCGGCCCGCGACGGCATCGTCGTCGGCTACGCCACACCCTCGGAGCACGCGTACGGGGCCGCGCTGGAGGCGCTGTGCGGGGTGCTGCCGCCAGACGACGAGCCTGGGCAGGACGAGGGCTGATGCCCTGCCTCGGGCACAGGGCACAGGGCACGGGCGCAGTGCAGCGCAGGGTCACGCCCCCGGACCGCAAGCCCGCCGAGGCCCTCGCCCCGCACCGCAATCCTGCCCGCGGAGGAACCGCCCCCGCCCGGTCCTGCTCACGAAGGATCCGGGGGCTACTGCCGCTGGATGAGTCGTCCCGACCCGGCATACTGCCGCGCTCGGATTTGTTCTCCTATCTATCCGAAAAGTGGCTTCCGGGCTACATGCGGTCGAACAGGAGTGGGATCGTCGGAGCAGGAGGCGTGTTGTAGTCGGACCCTGACCGGGGCGCCGACGGCTCGCCCCCATCCTTCGTTCCGTCGTCAGGCGCAGGGCCACCCCCGCGCGTCCCCCCTGTTGGCGGTCGGTCCTGGAGGGTGTGCGATGACGACGGTCGATGAACGTCATGGTGAAGGTGCCCGCTGCGGGGAAGAGCACGGGGGCGAAGTCGCCCTCGGCCAGGCCGAGGTGTACGGCCCGGCCGTGGTCCCGTTGAACCAGTCCGGCACGGCACTCCCCCGCCTGATGGGGTCCAAGGCCGCGAATCTCGCCCGCGCTGCCCGCGCCGGACTGCCCGTGCTGCCCGGGTTCGTGATCCCGCACCAGGGAAACGGCGACATGATCGCCCTGCGGCGCGCATGGGACGAACTCTCCGACGGCGGCACCCGCCCGCTCGTCGTACGGTCCTCCTCACCCCAGGAGGACACCGAGGAGTCGTCCCTCGCGGGTCGGTTCGCGTCGGTGCTGGATGTGCGCGGCTGGCGGGACTTCCTTACGGCCGTACAGACCGTGCTGGACTCGGCGCGCCGTGCCGACGGATGCGCGGCGCCCATGGCGGTGCTGGTGCAGCCCATGCTGGCCGCTCGGGTCGGCGGGGTGATGTTCGGTGCCGACCCGATCGCCGGGCGAGCGGACCGGATGCTGGTCAGCGCGGTGCGCGGCGGGCCGGACAGCCTGGTCAGCGGCACGCGGAACGGCATCAACTACTGGCTGAGCGGGCACGGACGACTGCTGCGGACCGAGTCCGCCGAGGACATGTGGACGGAGGCCGCGGGAGAGCCTCCGGTCGCGCCGCCGGAACCGCCGGTCGAGCCGGCAGACCCGCGAGTCGAGCCGACGGATCGGCACCTCGCGCCCCCAGGAGTCGGCTCACTGCTCACGCGCGCCGAGCTGTTCCGCCTGGCGCGGCTCGCGCACCGGGTCCGGCGGGTGTTCGGCGGGCCGCAGGACGTCGAGTTCGGGTTCGACGCGGACGGGCGGCTGTGGCTGTTCCAGAGCAGGCCGATCACCGCGATGGCGGCCCGGCCGACGCGCGGGGCACGGCTGCTCGGGCCCGGTCCGGTGGCGGAGACGCTGCCCGAACAGCTCGCGCCGCTGGAGGAGGACCTGTGGGTGGCGCCGATGGCCCGCGGCCTCGCCGCCGCGCTCGACATCGGGGGTACGGCACCTCGCCGGCTGCTCAGGGAGGTGCCGACGGTCACGACTGTCGGGGGGCGCGCGGCAGCCGACCTGCGCCTCCTCGGCGCCGTGCCGCCACGGCACCGCTGGCTCGCGCTGCTCAACCCGGCACCCGGAGCGCGCCGGCTCACCGCGGCCTGGCGAGTGGGGCGCCTCACCTCCGCCCTGCCCGGACTGGCCACCGACCTCGCCGCCGACGTCGACCGCCGCCTCGCCGAGATCCCGTCACCGGGCGCGCTCTCCGGCTCCGCCCTCGCCGCGGAGCTCCGCTGGACCCGCCGGGCCCTGGTCTCGCTGCACGCCCAGGAAGCCCTCGCGGGCGCGCTCCTCCACGAACGGCCCAAGAGCCGCACAGCGGCCGGCACGGCCCTCACCGCACTGGCTGACGCCCGCGCACGGGGCGTACCCGACGACCAGGTGATCGCCACGGACCCGGTCGTCCTGGCCCTCACCGCCCCGAGCCTGCGGGGCCCGGGGAAGCTGCCGGAGGCCGCCCTTCCGCCTGCGCCCGCACCCACACCTGGGACGACCGACGCCGGGCAAGCACCGAGGCCGGCGGCGCACGATGCACGGCTGGCCATCTACGCCACCGCATTCACAGGCACCACCCCAGCCACACACCGCCCACAGACGACCACCCCAGCCACGCACTGCCCACAGGCAACCACCCCCACCCCATCCCACCCACAGGCAACCACCCCCACCCCCTCCCACCCACAGGCAACCGCCCCCACCACCCCCCAAACCCTCCCGGTCACCGCCCTCCCACCCCGCGAAGCCCTCCGCCTCCGTGTCCGCTGGGTGCAGGAACTCCAGGTGCGGCTCGTCCGCGAGGCGGCGCGGCGGCTGGGGATCGGCGTCGAGCGCGTGAGCCTGTTGCGCTGGGCGGAACTGGCCGACGTACTGGACGGCGGCTCCCTGCCCGACGACCTCCACGAGCGCATGCCGCGCCCCGCGTCGCCCCCGCTGCCGGACGAGTTCCGGCTCGCGGACGGTCAGGTCGTCGCCGCCCGGCGCGACACCCGCCGCAGCGACGGTGTGCGGGGCGTGTCCGCGGGGCGTGCCGTCGGGACCGTATGGGACGGGACGGGGCCACGGCCGACGGATGCCGTGCTGGTCGTGCGCACCCTGGACCCCGCGCTGGCCCCGCTGCTGCCCGGCCTCACCGGCCTGGTCGCGCAGACCGGCAGCCCGTTGTCGCATCTGGCCGTCCTGGCGAGGGAGTTCGGACTCCCCGCGGTCGTCGGCGCCGTGGACGCCGTTCGTCGCTTCCCGCCGGGCTCGCGGCTGACGGTCGACGGGTCCGCCGGTGACGTGGAACCGGGGGAGGCGTCATGAGGAAGATCGCGTATGTCTTCGGTGCGCTCGCGGCGACGGGCGCGGGCACCTACCTGATCGTCTATCTGTACCGGTGGCAGTGGCAGCGGGCGCTGATCTGCGGGGTGTTGCTGCTGGTCGTCGAGGTGATGCTGTTCGGCCTGGTGACGCTGGGGCGGCTGAACCGGATCGAGGATCGGCTGCGCGACACCGACCGGCGGCAGCGCGAGCTGGACGCCCGCCAGGAGGACATGCTGACACGGCTGCGCGAACCGGCCCTGGCACGGGAGGAGACACGGTTCCGCTGGCTGGAGGACCCGGCGGACCGGTCGTACGTCTTCGTGCCGGTGCTGATGGTCGCCGGAGTGATGCTGACCGGGCTCGCCTGGGTGGTGCAGAAGGTCGCGTCGGCCACGGCCAGGCCCGCCGAGCGGCGCCTGGCCGGACGGCTGGCCGTCCTGTCCGCGCCCGATCCGGCGGCGCCCGGCGATCTGGAGGACCTGCCGGCGCCGGGCGCGGGTTCCGGTCGCGGTACGGCACGCGTGACCACTGTCGCCGTCCTCTCCGTCGCCCTGCTCGCCGCGCTGGTCGTGAGCCTCGCCGACCTCACCCAGACCCGGGCGGAGGAGACCAACGAGCACGAGGCGACGTCGATGCTGGTCCAGGTCGACCTGCGGGGCACGGACATGTCGGCCGGCCGCAGGGCGCTGGCCGCACAGCAGATCTGGGAGGGCTGCCGCGACTCCACGTCCGCACCGCTTCGGCACGCTCCGCTGGGCGATCTGGGGAACGGCATGTTCGCCGGGGTCGTACGGCCCGCGCTCACCGACCATGACCTGATGCGGCTGCGCGGTTGCCTGGAGGACGCGACCCTGGAGCGCGCCCACCTCCAGGTGGTCGCCGTCAATGACGTGGAGTCGGGCGACGACTCACGATAATAAGTGAGACTTATCCCACAAAACGGACGTAACGCCCATTGATCACAATCCCCGGGGTACGCTCCATATGCGCCCACGTCCCCTAGTCCCCCGGGTCGCCCATGGCTGTTCTCACCGCTACCCTGCCCCCGCCTGCCCTCCGCAAGCGCCCACTGTCGCAGCGTGCGCTGCGGGTCCTCGTCGGCATCGTGATCGGTTACTTCGTTTTGTGGGCAGTCGGCGCCGGTAGCATTCTGGGTCTGTCGTACCTGGCCCGAACAGAGACCCCCGCACCCGCCGGAACGCGCGTCGTCCAGGGTGTGAACCACTTCCAGCCGGTCGACCCCGACGGCCGGCTCTGGCGCGGCTCCGCACCCTCCCCGGCCGGTTACCGAGCGCTGGCGGGCATGGGCATCACCACCGTCGTGGACCTGCGCGCCGAGGACATGAGCAAGGCCGAGCTGGCCGAACCGGGCGACGCCGGGCTGAGTGTCGTACGCCTGCCGATCCGTGACGGTCAGACCCCGTCGCCGAAGCAGGTGCATCGCTTCCTCGACCTGGTCTCCACGGCGTCCGGCCCGGTGTTCGTGCACTGCGGCGCGGGTGTCGGCCGTACGGGCTCGATGGCCGCCGCGTATCTCGTGAACACCGGTGAGGAGTCGCCGTCGACAGCGGTCCGGCGCAACCTCGCGGTCGGACCGCCGTCGATCGAGCAGATCTACTACGGGCTGAACCTCAGCCCCGCCAAGGCGGAGCAGCCGCCGCTGCCGGTGCTCGTCGTCAGCCGCCTGCTGGACGCCCCGCGGCGCATCATGTCGTACTTCTGAGCCGCTGGTCACAGCTTGGGCGCTGATCAACGGCGTGGGCACTGGCTACGGGGACGCCGGGTGAGATGCTTGAGAAGCTTAAGACGCAATGGATTATCAACTAAGCACCAAATCAAGGAAGTTGCGCGAGAGACAGGCAAGGGCTCAAGTGGCTCAGGACAGGAGGAAGTCCGCCTCCCCCGCCTTGGCGCCCTCGATGAACGCCGTCATCTCGTCCGTGGTGTAGATCAGCGCCGGCCCGTCGGGGTCCGTCGACTGGCGGACGGCGATCCGGCCGTCGGCGAGCTTCATCGCCTCCAGGCAGTTGCCGCCGTTGCCGCCGCTCCACGGCTTGTGCCAGCCCTCGCTGCCCAAGTCCCGCGCGGGCATGCCGTTGTAGACGTGTATGCGCGGCTTGATGCGATCCATTCACAGCTCCTTGCGGAGATCCCGCAGGATCTCCTTCGTGCGATGTGCCGTAGCGGCCTGCGCCGCCATGCGGTCCATGACCTCCAGGTGGGTCGCCACCTCGGCGCGCGCGTCGAGGTAGACGGCGCCGGTCAGGTACTCGCTGTAGACCATGTCCGGCAGTTCTGACATGGCAAATCGGAACAGCACGAAGGGCCCGTACGTGCCGGGGTGCGGCCCGTTGGCGAACGGGGCCACCTGCAACGTCACGTTGGGCAGCTTCGTGGCCTCAAGCAGCCTGTCGATCTGGGCGCGCATCACCTCCGGGCCGCCCACCGGGCGGCGCAGCGCGGTCTCGTCCATCACGACCCACAGCCGGGGCGCATCCTCGCGGCTGAGCAATTGCTGGCGTTGCATGCGCAGGGCGACATGGCGCTCGATGTCGTCGGGACTGGTCTGGCCGATGGCGCCCGAGAGCAGCACGCCGCGCGCGTAGTCCTCGGTCTGCAACAGGCCGGGCACGAAGTGGGGTTCGTAGGACCGGATGAGGCCGGCGGCGCCCTCCAGACTGACGTACATCGAGAACCAGCCGGGCAGGATGTCGTGGAACCGCTGCCACCAGCCGGGCTTGTTGGCGTCCTCGGCCAGTTGTACGAAGCCCTCGGCCTCCTCCTCGGAGACGCCGTAGGCCTTCAGGAGCAGTTGGAGATACGGGATCTTGAGCGCGACCTCCGCCATCTCCATACGGCGGATCGTGGCGGGGGCGACGCGGAGGACGCGGGCGGCCTCCTCGCGCTTGAGCCCTGCGCGTTCGCGCAGGTCCAGCAGGCGCCGCCCCAGGACGACCTGACCGACCGTCGGTGCGGACCGCGGCTCGCTCACGCTCCACCTCCACGAATGAACACCTACGCCACCGGACGCCGACAGGCCGACAGGCCGACGGCGCCATTCGAAGACCTATTCGAAGATCGCGATGGATCCTCGGTGATCCCAACTGGCGCCGTTCGACATGCTGTTGCGAGCAGTGTGCCACGGCCTTCCAGAGAGTCACACAGCACTCTGCATTTTTCAGAGTGACACTTGCCAAGTGTTCACGGCGAGGCGATAGTGGCAAGCGTGATTCCGTCCCCGCCCTTAGGAACAGACGCCACCGCGGTCCCCCACGACCTCGGTGCCGGCACGGGAGTCGGCCCCCAGCGGGCCGCCGGTGCCGAGCGCCGGTTCCGGTTCGAGCTGGCCGCTCATCCGGGTTCTCCCGCGCAGGCCAGACGTCTGACCCGGGCGCGGCTGAACGGGTGGGCGGTGTGCGAGGACACCTGCGACACGGCGGCCCTGGTCGTCTCCGAGCTGGTCACCAACGCGATCGTGCACACCGCCAGCGAGCACATAGTGTGCGAGCTGCACGACGGTGCCGAACTGGTGCGAATAGCAGTGCGCGACGAGGGCTGCGCGCCGGGTGAGCCTCACCCGTCGCCCGCGCGCCCCGAGGATGAACAGGGGCGGGGACTGCTCCTCATCGACGCCCTCTGCCATGCGTGGGGCACCCAGGAGCACGGAGCCGGACTGCTGGTCTGGGCCGATCTGCCGCGTAGGGCCGGCTTCGGGGGCGTGCCCGGTGCCGGCACCGGTCCCTACAACGACCTCGGCTGGGGCTCGCGGCCCAAGCCGGGCCCGCCTGGCGGTTCCGACGAGGACGAGACACAGGCCCGGCACGACGGGGGAATGGGATCCGCATGGCTGTGAGCGGCGCGTCCGGCGGCGGTCAGGTGCTGAGCCTTGACACGCTGGTCCGCCTTCGCCGCGGCATGCGCACACCGGCCACCCCGCGCCGCCTGCCCGTTCCGGAGGGGATGACGGCTCCCCTGGGCTGCGACGCGGTGGCGGTTCCCGCCCGCTTCGGTCCACTGATCCTGCCGCGGCTGCCGCGCGTGGGGTGCGTGTACGCCGACGACGCGCACTGGTGGTGGATCGTCCCGTCCGACTCCGACTACGCGCTGGAGTGGCCTGCGTCGGTGAGGTACCTGACGGGGGCGGTCGTTCCGGAGGCGCCACGGCTGATCCATCGGCCGGCCGGGACGGTGCCCTACACGCCGCCGATTCCGCTGTATCTGGCGTTGTGCCGGGTCACGGGGACCACGCCGACCTGGACCAAACAAATCAGCGCCTAGGGCTTCGCCGGGCATCAGCGTTCAGGATCCGCCGCCCGTTCAAGGCGTACGCCCGCGCGCACCCCCCGTCCCCACTCACGCTCTCCCTCTCACGCTCCCGCCCCGCCATAGTGGCCCTCCGTCGTGAGCGGCCGTCGGGGGAGGGTGCAGGGTGCGGAAGAAACGCGATGCCGGTGAACCGCGGGTCTCGGAGTCGGAGCAGCTGCTGTTCGGGGGTCCCCTGCGGTACGACATGGGGTGGAACCAGCACCGGGACGCTTTTCTGGAGCTGGGCTTCAGGGCCATGGTGACGCGGCTGCCGTCCCTGCTGGGGTCGAGCTTCCGGCTGGCCTGGCAGGCCGACCGGCGGGCCGCGCGGACCGTGCTGGTGGCCGAGGTGGGCCGAGGGCTGGCACAGGCGGTCGGGCTGCTCGCCGTCAACAGTGTGCTGGGACGGCTGATCGAGGGCGGGGAGCTGGCGGAGCGGTTACGGGGTGCCGCGCCGGCGCTTGTCGCCATGGCCGCCGTGATGGTCGTCTCCACGTTGCTGCGGGCCGCGTCGACGTATGCCACCGGGCGCCTGGAACCCAAGGTGGAACGCGTGGCGACCGAGCTGTATCTGGAGCGGGCCGCCGCCGTGGAGCTCGCCGCGATCGAGGATCACGCCTTCCACAAGCTGCTGGACACCGCGCAGTACGGCGCCGCCTCCGCCCGCCGCATGATCTCGTACAGCGCCCGTGTCGTGAACGCGGCCATCTCGCTGATCGCCGCGGCCGGTGTGCTCACCGTGCTGCACCCCGCCCTGCTCCCCCTGCTCGCCACCATGACGCTGCCCAGCGCCTGGAGCGCCCTGACCAACGCCCGGCGGCGCTACGAGTCCTTCCACACCTGGGTGCAGCACGCCCGCGCCGGTCATCTGATCAGCGGGCTGCTGACCGAGCCCGCCTCCGCGCCCGAGATCCGGGTGCACGGTGTGGGCCCCTTCCTGCTGCGCCACTACCGGGCGATGTCGGAGACGGCGGAGGCCGAGCAGGCCCGGCTGGCCCGGCTGGCGGCGCGCACCGGGCTGATCGCGGCGACCTGGACGGGCCTCGCGACCGTGGCGACGTACGCGACGCTCGGCGGGCTGCTGCTCGCCGGCGCCATGGCACTGTCGGTGGCGGGTACGGCCGTCATCGCGATCCGCACCGGCTCCGCCAGCCTCGACACGCTCGTCCTGGAGGTCAACGCGCTCCATGAGGAGGCCCTCTTCGTGGGCGATCTCCAGCGGCTGTACGTCGAGGCGGCCGAACGGGCGATTCCGGTGGGCGGCGCACCCCTGCCCGACGACCCCCGCGAGATCCGCTTCGAGAACGTCACCTTCTCCTACCCCGGCGAATCCGCCCGCCCCGCCCTCGACGACGTCACGCTCACCCTGCCCCTCGGCCGGATCGTCGCGCTGGTCGGTGAGAACGGCTCCGGCAAGACGACCCTGGTCAAGCTGCTCGCCGGGCTGTACACACCGGATCGGGGCCGCGTCCTCTGGGACGACGTCGACGCGGCCGGCGCCGACCGGCACCAACTCGCCGAGCGCATCGCGATGGTGGCCCAGGACTTCAAGCGCTGGCCGTTCACGGCGAGGGTCAATGTGGCCGTGGGCCGCTCCTCCGCGCCCCTGACCGAGGAACGGCTGGCGACCTCGGTCGCCGAGGCCGGGGCCGAGGAGGTGGTGGCTGATCTGCCGCGCGGCCTGGACACCCTGCTGGCCCGTCAGTTCAACGGCGGGCACGAGCTGTCCGGCGGTCAGTGGCAGCGGCTGGGGATCGCGCGGGCCGCCTACCGGCGCGGCCGGATCCTCATCGTGGACGAGCCGACGGCGGCTCTGGACGCACGGGCCGAGCTGGAGGTCTTCGAGAAGATCCGCGCGCTGGCCTCCACCGGCCAGACGGTCGTGCTCATCACCCACCGGCTGGCGTCCGTCCGCCACGCCGATCTGGTGCACGTCCTCGACCAGGGCAGGCTCGTGGAGTCCGGCTCACCGGACGAGCTACTGGCCACCGGCGGCGTCTACGCCGAGTTGTACTCGCTCCAGGCCGAGCAGTTCACGGCACGGCTGCCCGCACCGAAGGCGGGCTGACCGGCTCGCCGTCGCCGAGGGCTCACGCGGCGGCGTCGATCGCTACGTCGCCGCCGCGGACGATCACCAGGAACGCGTCCGTCGCGAGGTCCATCACGACCTCGGCGGCCAGCCCCTCCATGCGCCGCGCGTGCGCGAACTCCTCCGCCGGCCACGATCCTCGTGGTCCACCCGCGGGAAAGCGTTCGAGCACTGTTCGCCCGTTCACCATCCTGACCTCCGATAAGCGTCGTACTTGTAGGAGTTAACGCCTGCCGGAGGTGAAACGCCTCGCTCAGTGACGGGACTGAGACGTAGTTGACACTCGTTCAACGCGATGTGTGAGCGTTCGCTCACGCTCGATGATCAAGTGTTACGCATCGTGTCACTCTTCGTACTCGTCGTGATACCTGATGCGCTCACTGCCCGCAGGCGCCCCGAGAGCCGACGCGCGCCCCTTGGGCTCCTCCCACTCCTCCTGCCGGCCCAGCGCCGTGAGGTCCAGGAAGCCGGTGGTCGAACCCAGCCCGTCCAGGCCCCGCTCGTATGTCGAGTAGGTGTGGAAGACGCGATCCCGGTCCCGCAGGAAGCAGCTGATCCCGGGCCGCTCCACCAGCTCGCCCTCGTGCTCCAGGGTCACCTCGAAGTCCAGGTTGAAGTCGGTGCCGTACGACGAATACCAGGGCAACGTCCAACCCATGCGTGCCTTGAACGGCAGAATCCGCGTGAACGGCGCCCGGGAGACGGCGACAAGAGTGGTGCCGCGTGCCTTCAGATGGGCCGGATGCCCGATCTGGTCGAGGAACCCCGAGCAGCTGCGACAGCCGGCGTCCCATTCGGGGGCGAACATGAAGTGGTAGACGACGAGTTGGTGCCGTCCCTCGAAGAGGTCGAGCAGGGTGGCCTTGCCGTCGCCGCCCTCGAAGACGTACTCCTCCTCGACCTCGACCATGGGCAGTCTGCGCCGCTCGGCGTTAACCGCGTCACGCGCGCGCGTGGCCGCCTTCTCCTTGACCAGCAGTTCCTCACGCGCCTCGCGCCACTGCGCGCGCGAGACGATCTCCGGAAGCGACATGGGCGCCCCTCCTGTGCAACGGTCCGTCCGGGTGGTGACCGGCTGGAAGGGCGGAACTCATCGCCGCCACGGAGAATCTTCCGAAGTTTTTTGGCGGTCGGCGCGATCCATGTGGATGAACCTATGCGTCGTACTCCTGGATCCGCCTGCCGTGACTCCGGTCAAGGAGGGCGGGCAGCCGCTCCCCCAACTCCCTTACGACGGCGGGCACATCGATCGTCAGCAGCTCCCGGTCACGCATCAGGACCCGCCCGTCCACGATGGTCGTGCGCACGTCGGAGGAGCGGGCGCTGTGTACGAGGGTGGCGGCGAGGTCGTGTACGGGCTGGGTGTGCGGGCCGGTGAGGTCGACCAGGGCGATGTCGGCGCGGCGGCCGGGTGCGATGCTGCCGACGCTCTCCCCGAGTCCGACCGCGCGGGCGCTCTGGAGCGTGGCGTGGTGCAGCGCCTGGCGGGACGTCAGCCAGCGCGGGTCGCCGGTGGCCGACTTCTGGATGAGCGCGGTGAGGGTCATCGCCTCCCATACGTCGAGGGAGTTGTTGGAGGCGGCGCCGTCCGTGGCGAGGCCGACGGGGATGCCGATGTCGTGCAGGGCGCGTACCGGTGTGGTGGTGGGCCAGGCGAACTTGAGGTAGCCGCGCGGGGCGGTGGCGACGGCGACACGGCCGGTGGCGTTCTGGAGCACGGGCAGATCGCGGTCCAGGATGCCCGTGCCGTGGGCGATGAGCACGTCGGTGTCGAGGATTCCGGTATGCCGGAGCACCTCGATGGGAGTGGCGCCGTGGCGGGCGAGGCTGGTCTCGGCCTGGTCGCGGTTCTCGGCGGCGTGGAGGTGGACGGGCAGGCCGTGGTCGCGGGCGAGTTCGGCGGTGGCGGCGAGGTCGGCGTCGTCGACGGTGTAGGGGGCGTGCGGGGCGAGGGTGGTGGTGATACGGCCGCCGGCGCCGCCGCGATGCCGTAGCGCGAACTCCAGTGACCGCTCCCGCCCTCGATCCCCCTGGGAGGAGAAGAAGGCCTCCCCCAGATGCGCCCGGATCCCGCACTCCTCGACGACGCCGGCGACGGCGTCCATCGAGAAGTAGTGGTCGGCGAAACAGGTCACGCCACCCCGGATCATCTCGGCACAGGCGAGCCGCGCCCCCAACTCCACGTCCTTGTCGGCGAGGTTGGACTCGATGGGCCATACGACGTCGTTGAACCACTCCTCGATGGGCAGGTCCTCGGCGACCCCGCGCAGCGCAACCATCGGGGCGTGGCTGTGGCAGTTGACGAGGCCGGGCACGGCGACCTGTCCGGCGGCGTCGATCCGTTCGACGGCGTCCCGCCCGCGCACGGCGTCCGCGGCCGTGACGGACTCGACGACTCCACCGCGTACGACGATCGCGGCGTTCTCCCGGAACCCGATCCGCTCTTGATCGTCGTGCACGAGGACGGTGCATCCGGTGATGACGAGGTCGGCGGGAGCTTCTGCGGGAGAAGGCGTCATCACGCCAACGTACGACGCGGTCGTCGGGGCGTGTGAGGTGAACCGCGCATCCGGTCACGGGCCTGTCGCCCGGCCCTGCCGGACGGCACGCTGGCCTCACCAGCCCGCCGGCGGCCGCGGCACGGCCGACTCGGCGGGCTCACCCCGGCCCGCTCGAAGGGCCTCAAGGCGCACGGCTTCTGGAAGGAGCCCGGCATGCTCCTCGGCACCTGGAACCTGGAGAACCTCTACCGGCCCGGCGGCGAGTTCGGCCCCAAGGACAAGGCGGCGTACGAGACGAAGCTCGCGGCACTGGCCGCGGTGGTCACCGGTCTCGACCCGGCGCTGCTCGGCGTGCAGGAGGTCGGGGACCCGGAGGCCCTGCGGGACCTGGCCGGGATGCTCGGCGGCGGCTGGCACATCGCGCTCTCCGAGCACCCGGACGGACGGGGCATCAGGGTCGGCTTCCTCAGCCGTACGGAGCTGAGGGTCCTGCACGACACGAACGCCTTCCCCGCGAAGCTGCGCCCCGTGCAGACGGACGACGAGGGCGGGACGACGTCGGCGTCGGGCCGGGGCTTCCTCGCGGTGGAGACGGAGACGGGGGCTGGGACGGGGACGGGGCCGATGCGGGTGGCGGTGGCCCACCTCAAGTCGAAGCTGCTGTCGTATCCCGGCGAGCGCTTCCAGCCGCATGACGAGGGCGAACGGGCGCGGTACGGGGCGTACGCCCTCTACCGGCGGGCGGCCGAGCCGACGGCGCTGCGCGCGCTGGCGGACGTACTGCTGGCGGGTGACGGACGCGAACATGACGTGGCGGTGGTGGGCGATCTGAACGACGAGGTGCAGGCGGCGACCACCCAGATCCTGCTGGGCCCGCCCGGATCGGAGATCGGCACGCCCGGCTTCAAGGTGAAGGACAAGGGCGACGCGAGCCGCCTGTGGAACGTGGCCCCGCTGATCCCCGCCGAGCAGCGGTTCTCGCGCGTCAACTCCGGGCGGCGCGAACTGATCGACCACGTCCTGTGCAGCCACCGCCTGGTCCAGCGGGTGACCGCGGCGGGGACGGGGGTGCCCGGGGCCGGTGCTCCGCAGTTGCCGTCGGTCGGGGCGGATCCGCAGGAGCGGCGCGGCGCGGCAGGGTCGGACCACGCGCCGGTCTGGGTGCGGGTCGGCGGTTAGGAGGTGCCGCGGGGGCGGTCCCGGAGCGCCGGACCTGGGCGGTGGCCAACCTGGACCTCACGCCCGGCGCCCGGGTGCTGGAGATCGGCGGCGTCCGGGGCGTCGCGCTCGCCCCGGTCTGCGAGCGGCCGACCTCGGGCACGGTGACGGCGATCGCCGCCCGGCCCCGACCACTCCTTCAGCGCTGCCGGTTCCTTCGCCAAGGTGTCGGCCTCAGCCGACCAGGCGCACCTCGGGCGCCTCGGGGATCCGTAGCCCGGCCTGGTCACGTTCCTGCGCGAGCTCGTCGAGCAGCTCGGTGAGCTGGGCGGTGTGCCAGGGCGTGAGCCGACCCGAGTCGTCGAGGTGCACGGCGCAGGCGGTCGTGGCGTCGACGAGCCGTTCGAGGGTGTGGACGACCTCGCCCGCGCCTTCCGTGTGCCGGGCGAGCGCGGGCAGTTCGGCGGCGCCGAGGGCGATGGCGGTACGGGCCTCGGCGAGCGCGCGGTAGGCCTCGCGGCGGAGGGTCCAGCGGTGGGCGCGGGGGTCGGGGCCGGGGGCGATGTCGCGGGGGTCGGATTCACGCAGGACGTGAGCGAGGTAGGCGTACGCGGCACGCCCCGCCGCTCCGAGTCGCGCCCGCACGCCCCCGCCCCGCTGCCCCGGCATCGGCAGATGCCCCACGACGAGCACGATCACGCACGCCAGCAACGTCTCCCCGATCCGGCTCGCGGAGGCCTGCGGCTCGCCGCCCACCATCACCAGGGCCAGCACCAGAACGGTCACGACGGCGGTCTGGGCGGCGAAGTGCCGAGTGGCCACGGGAATCAGCGCACCGCTGAGAGCCACGAGCGCGATGAGCCCCTCGGGCCGGGGCAGCACGGCGGCGAACCCGGCGAAGAGCAGGGCACCCAGCACGGTCCCGGCGGCCCGGCACAGCACCCGGGACACGAGCGGCCCGAGGTCGGGCTTGACGAGGAAGACGGCGGTGGCCGGGAGCCAGTACCAGTGCTGGTGCTGCCCGTACCACTGGGCGTGGTGCAGGGCCTGGGCGATTCCGGCGCTGGCCCCGAAGCAGAGGGCGACGCGCAGGCCGTACTCCCGGCCACCGGCCCCGAACACGGACCGGACAAGATCCTTCACCGTACGGCGCCGGGTGTGCAGGTCCCTGTTCTCCTTGCCCCCGTCGAAGGCCTCTGCGGCGTGCAGCAGGGCGTCGTCGAGGGCGCGCAGGGCGGGCGCGGAACGGGAGGGCGCGGGGAGGGGCCCGGTGTGGGTGTTGCCGCGCACGGCGGCGGCGAGCCGCCGAGGCCCTTCGGAGGCCCGGGCCGGCACCGCTTCCCCGGCCCAGGCGAGCGCGGTGGCGGCCTCGGCGAGCGGCAGGGCGGCGGCGTACTGCGCGTGCAGCCGCCGCTCGGCGGACGAGGAGGCGTACCGCCGCAGCCGGGGCCCGGTGAGGGCGTCCTGTGCGTGATCGAGGGCGGCGGTGAGCGCGACGCGGCGGGCGGTGGCGTGTCGGGTGCCGACGGCGTCGAGAAGGTCCGCGACGGCGTCGTACACGTCGGCGACTGCGTCGCGTTCACCGTCGAACCGGAAGTCCCCGACGAGTGAGCCGGGCGTGGGGAGGGCCAGCCGGAGCCCGAGCAGCCAGGCGGCACCGGCGAGATACGCGAGCGCCCGCAGCCACCCGCTCTCCGGCAACGGCATCCCGGCCCCGATGGCGGAGGCGACGAGCACCTGGGTGCCGGCGGCGGAGGCGACGGGCCCGACGGCACTGATACTTCCGGCGAGAAGCCCGAGCCCGGTGAGCAGAAGAGTGAGCGCTACGGCCCCGAGGTGATCCCCGGCATACGTCCCGCCGAGCACCCCGGCCGCCCCCGCCAGCGCGGGCACCCCGAGCCGCTTGACGGAGACACGACGGCTGCCGGGGCGGTCGTTGATACCGGCGAGCATGGCGGCGATGGCGGCGACGACGCCGAGGGAGACACGGTCGGCGAGGTCCGCGGTGAGGAACAGCGGCCCGGCGGCCAACGCCCCCCGCGTGACCGCGCTCCAGGGAACGGGTCCGCGCTGGGTGCGGAGGGTGTGGGCGAGCCAGGGTGGCAGGGCGAGGGCCGGACGTGCGGGGCGGGACACAGGGCTCCTGTCGGGGCGAGGGCGGGGGTGGGCGCCTTCGGGCGACGGTGGCCGGGCGGTGGTGTGAGGTGAAATGAGGTGGTGTCCACGGTAGGGGTGGGACTTGGTGAGGATGGGACGTTCGGGTTTCGGGGATGTGACGATGCCTGGAAACGCCACGTTCTTTATGAACGCAATTGGCCGCACGGCACTCGCGGAACCGACGCTGACGGCTGACGGCTGACGGCTGACGGCTGACGGCTGACGGCTGACGGCTGACGGCTGACGGCTGACGGCTGACGGCTGAGGAGATCCCGGGACGCGGGCCGGAAATTCGGATGCGCACAGCTGTGCGGGCGCGGATGATCGGCGAGTTGTACGCCGCGCGACCGTGCCCGCCCTCGCCGGCCCGCACCTCTCAGGAGCCGCCGTGATCCGACGCGTCACCTCCCCCGCCCTCTTCCCTCCCCCCGCCTACTCCCACGCCTCCGTCGTCGAGGCCGGTGCGAAGGTCGCCTTTCTCGCCGGTTCCGTGCCGCTCGACGGCGACGGGAATCTCGTCGGCGAAGGCGATCCCGTACGGCAGGCCGAGCAGGTGATCGCCAATCTGGAGGTGCAACTCGCCTCGGTCGGGAGTGACTTGGCGCATGTGCTGTCCACCGATGTGTACGTCGTGAGCGCTGACACCGCCGTGCTGTCCGCCGTCTGGGAGGTCGTCGAGGCGTCGGGGCTGAGCGTCGGTCCTCACTCGTCGACGCTGCTCGGGGTGGCCTGCCTCGGATACACGGGGCAGTTGGTCGAGATCACGGCGACTGCCGTCGTTCCCGAGCGGTCAGGATAGGGGGCGCGGTCATGACCGCAGTCGCCCTCCGCCGTGCCCTGCCCACCGACGCCGGTGCCGTCGCCGACGTCTGGCTGCGGTCCTTCGCCGTCGCGTTGCCGACCGTCGTCCGGCCGCGCTCCGACGACGATGTGCGGACGTATTTCCGGGAGGTCGTGGTGCTGTTGCGGGAGACCTGGGTGGCCGAGGCCGCCGAGCGGGTCGTCGGGCTCATGGTCCTTGACGGCGATCTGCTCTCCCAGCTCCATCTCGACCCCGACTGGCGCGGGCGCGGCATCGGCGACCGGTTCGTCGACCTTGCCAAGCGGCGCCGCCCGGACGGGCTGAGCCTGTGGACCTTCGAGGTCAACAGGCCCGCCCACCGCTTCTACGAGCGTCATGGCTTCGTCGCCGTCGAGCACACGGACGGCAGCGGCAATGAGGAGCGGGAGCCGGACGTACGGTACGTCTGGCATCCGGCGCCCCCAGGGCCGGCTCAGTCAGCCTGAGCGCCCCGCAGGCGGCCGGCCCCACGCCCGCCGCTTCGGCAACGGCCTCGCATACGCCCCGCCCCGGCTCGTCCTCAACCCCAACCCCACCAGCGACTCGGCGAGTTTCACGGCCGCCCCCACCCCGTCGACCACCGGAACCCCCAGCTTCTCCCCCACGACCCGCTGCAACCCGGTCATGCCGGCACACCCCAGCAGCAGGACCTCCGCACCCGCGTCCCGGGCCCGTTCGGCGGCAGCGAGGAAGGCGGATTCCGTCCGCTCGCCGTCCTCCAGTTCCAGCACCCCCAGTCCCGTGCCGACCACCGCGACACAGTTGCGGCCCACGCCGGCCGTCTCCAGGCTGTCCTCGATCTGCCCGCAGGACCGGTCCAGCGTGGTCACCACCCCGTAGCGGCGCCCGAGCAGACAGGCGAGATGCGCCGCCGCCTCCGTGATGTCGACGACCGGCACGTCCACCAGTTCCCGGACGCCCTCCCTCCCGTGCTCCCCGAAGCCGGCCATGACGACCGCGTCGTACGCGGGGCCCTCGTACGTCCGCAGCGCGTCCATCACCGCCGCGGCCGAGAGGTAGCTGTCCAGCCAGCCCTCCGCCGACGCGGGGCCCCACGCGGGGGTCAGCCCGAGCACGGTGGTGCCCGGGCCTGCGGCGGCCCGGGCACCTCGCACGATCTCCTCGGTCATCTCCTGCGTGGTGTTGCAGTTGGTGACGACGATCCGCACGTCCTTCAGACCTCCCGCGCCACAGACCCGGCGGCCACCTCGGACTCGGCCCGCTCATCGCGGCACAGCACCAGATACAGCCCCGCCGCCGTCGCCGTACCGATGAACCAGGAGTACGGCGCCACATCGCTGAACGTCTTCACCAGCGCCAGCACCGCCGCGACCCCCGCCGTCGGCAGGAACGCCCACAGCGCCTTGGGGTTGACGCCTTTGTGGTAGTAGTAGCGCGAACCCGGCTGGGCCGAGAACAGCTCGTTCACGTCCACCCGGCCGCGCTTCACCAGGTAGTAGTCGACCATGATCACGCCGAACAGCGGGCCCAGGAAGGCGCCCAGGCCGCCGAGGAAGTAGTTGACGACCGTCGGATTCGAGAACAGATTCCACGGCGTCACCACGAGCGCCGCGACCGTGCTGATCATGCCGCCGACCTTGAAGGTGATCTTCTGCGGCCAGACGTTGGCCAGGTCGTACGCCGGTGAGACGAAGTTGGCGACGATGTTGACGCCCATCGTGGCGATGGCGAAGGTCAGGGCCGCGAGGACCAGGACCCATGTGTTGCCGACCTTCGCCACCAGCTCGGCCGGATCCGTGATGGCCTCGCCGAACACCTCCAGCGAACCGGCCGTGACGATCACCGAGACGACCACGAACGCCGTCGAGTTGATGGGCAGGCCCCAGAAGTTGCCCTTGCGGACCGTCCGGTAGTCGGGCGCGAAGCGGGAGAAGTCGCAGAAGTTGAGCATCAGCGTGCCGTAGGTGGCGAGGATCAGGCCGATCGCGCCGAACCACTGCCGCCACTGCTCGCCGACGGACACCGGGTGCGGGGTGCTCGTGAGCGAGATCGTCCAGCCGGCCTTGGCGAGGACCCAGACCGCCAGCGCGATCATCACCACCCAGATCGCCGGACCACAGAAGTCCTGGAACTTCCGCACCGACTCCATGCCCTGGCTGATGATCAACGCCTGGATGAGCCAGAGGGAGAGGAACGAGACCCAGCCGAGCGCGTGCAGTCCCAGGAAGGAACTGTGGGTCCAGGACTCCAGGCCGGGCCAGGCGGCCAGCAGCATCACGTTCACCGCCACCGAGGCCAGGTACGTCTGGATGCCGTACCACATGATGGCGATCACGGCCCTGATCAGCGCCGGGATGTTGGCGCCCCAGACACCGAAGCTGATGCGGCTGACCACGGGGAACGGGACGCCGTGGCGCTGGCCGATCTTCCCCATCCAGTTCATGCCGATGTAGATGAGCACGAAGCCGACGAGCAGGGAGGTGAAGACCTGCCACACGTTCATACCGAGGACCAGCAGGCCCGCCGCGAACGTGTAGTTGCCGAGGTTGTGGACGTCGGACATCCACAGGGCGAAGAGGTCGAAGACCTTCCAGTTGCGCTTGCCGGCGGGCGCGAGGTCTTCGTTGGTGAGCCGGGCATCGGGGACGAACGCTGCTGTGCCGGTGACTTCGGCACGGTCGGCGAGGGACACGGGGCCTCCAGGAGGGAGGGGACGGAGGAGGGCTGCTTTCCGGTCGCTTGGCTGTTTTCCGGTCACTTGCAACGCGTTTGGTATACCAAACTGCGCTCATCGTCCTCCCGTCAACCGTCCGGACAGATATCGCTGCCGTTAACGCTCCGTAAATCACGCCCGGAGTCGGCGAAGATGGCCCCATGACGAAGATCGAACCGCTCGGAGCGATCCGCGAACGTGTCCTCGCCACACTGCGGCAGGACATCATCGCGGGCCGCCTGCGTCCGGGCGATCGCCTGGTCGAGCGCGAACTGGCCGACCGTTTCGAGGTCTCCCGGGTGCCGGTCCGCGAAGCGATCCGCGCGCTGGTCGCCGAGGGGTTCGTCCACTTCGAGACACCACGCCGTACGGTCGTACGCCGGCTGACCCCCGCCGACGTCAAGGAACTGTTCGAGCTGCGCGAGGCGTTGGAGGTGTACGCGGCCGGACTGGCGGCATCACGGGCCACGGAGGAGGACCTGGCGGAGCTGCGGGAGTTGCTGCGCGGCGCCGCGAGCGCCACCGAGGCGGGGGACGCCGAGAAGATCACCGACGTCAACACGCGGTTCCACAACAGGATCCTGGCCATGGCCGGCAACAGCCTGCTGACCTCGGTCATGGAACCGGTCGACGGCCGCCTGCGCTGGCTCACCCGGCAGAACGAGGAGTGGCCCCAACTCCTTGAGGAACACAGGGACTTGTACGAGGCGATCGCCTCCGGCGACCCCGAACGCGCCCGCGCCCACACCCTCAGCCATGTGCAGGCCAACTACCGCTCTACGGTCCGGCACCTCTTCGGCGAGAACCCTCGCTGAGCGAAGCCGCCCGAGCCGCCGTGCCGAGCACCTCCCGCAGCATCTCCGGCGTGAGCCGGCCGGTGAAGGTGTTGCGCTGGCTGACGTGGAAGCACCCGAAGAGCTCCGGTGCGCCCCCAGCCGCCCCGTCCAGCGCGACCCGCGCCCCGTGCGCGAACACGGGCCGCGGTCTCGGCACCTGCCACCCCGCCTCCACCAGCGCGGGCAGCGTCGCCTGCCAGCCGAAGGCACCCAGTACGACGACCGCCCGCAGCGTCGGCCGCAGCAGCCGCAGCTCCTGCACGAGCCAGGGCCGGCAGGTCTCCCGCTCGGCCGGGGTGGGCTTGTTGGCGGGCGGGGCGCAGTGCACGGGTGCCGTGACGCGGACGCCGTACAGCTCCAGGCCGTCGTCGGCGGCGACTGACGTCGGCTGCGAGGCGAGGCCCACGTCGTACAGCGCCTGGTAGAGCACGTCCCCGGAGCGGTCCCCGGTGAACATCCGGCCGGTGCGGTTGCCGCCATGGGCCGCCGGAGCGAGCCCGACGATCAGCAGCCGGGCGTCCGGCGGGCCGAAACCGGGCACCGGGCGGCCCCAGTACGTCTGGTCGGCGAAGGCGGCGCGCTTGGTGCGGGCCACCTCCTCACGCCAGTCGACCAGCCGTGGGCAGGCCCGGCAGCCCGAGACCCGCAGGTCGAGATCGTCGAGGGCGTCCACGCCTCCACGGTACGGCGCTGCCGGAGAGGTACGGGGACTAAGGTCGAGGCATGGCTTCCGAGGACGACGAGGCGAAGGGCGGCAGCGCGGACGCGGCCGAGGTACAGCGGCAGCCGGACGCGGCGAGCGCCGAGCAGGCCGTGGACCCGAAGATCGCCGCCGCCGTGGCCGCGGCCGAGGCCGCCGGTCCGCAGAACGGCGAGTCCGTGCGGGTCGACAGCTGGATCTGGGCCGTACGCCTGGTGAAGACCCGCTCCATGGGCGCCACCGCCTGCAAGGGCGGGCACGTGCGTGTGAACGGCCAGAACGTGAAGCCCTCCCACTCCCTGCGCATCGGCGACGAGGTGCGGCTGCGGCAGGAGAACCGGGAGCGGATCGTCATCGTCAAGCGGCTCATCCGCAAGCGGGTGGGTGCCCCGGTGGCGGTTCAGTGCTATGTCGACAACTCGCCCCCTCCGCCGCCGCGCGAGGCCGTCGCCCCGGCCGGCATCCGCGACCGCGGCACGGGCCGCCCGACCAAGCGGGACCGGCGCGAGCTGGAACGCCTGCGCGGACTCATGGGCGGCGGCGCGGAACGACCGCGCGGACGGTGACATACGACCGTGACATACGACGATGACATACGACGGTGGCGTCCGGCAGGCCGAGAAGGCCCGGGCCGGACGCCACGGAAGTCGTTTCGCGCAGGCGCACCTGTCATGCGCGTCGTCGCACCAGCCGCAGCAGATCCGCGTTCGAACTCCGCCGCGCCCACGCGATCAGGGCGAGCGGCACGATCAGGATGAGCGGTGTCGCCGCGTTCTCGCCGCCGAAGGCGGTGATCGTCACGACGAACGCGCCCACCATCAGCGCGCTCAGCGCCATCGCCGCCACGGACTGGAGCACCGGGATCAACAGCGCGACGGCACCGGCGAGTTCGAGCGCGCCGATGGTGTACATCCCCGCGCTGCCCCAGCCGAGCTCGTCGAAGCCCTCGGCGGCCGACGGGTGCGCGATCAGCTTGGGCAGGGCGCCGGCGATCCCGTAGAAGAGGGCGAGCAGAATCTGCAGGCCGCGCAGGGCGATACGGGCGCGGCGCCCGCGAGGGGTCGCGGACTCGGCGATGACGGTACGGGACGTGCGGGCCGTGCGGGCCGTGACGGGGGCGGTGGTCTCGGACATGGGGTCTCCTGGGTGAAGCGTTCCGTGGTGTTGTCGGAGAGGTAGACCGGGGCCGACTTCGGAACTCATCGCCTTTGCACGGCAATTCGTCATCGCCGTACGAAGAACTTTCACCCGCGTCCGTCGAACGGCAGCCACCCATGCCCCACGTACCAGTGACCGCCCGCCCGCAGATGGTCCCCGACGGCCCGCTCCACGGCAGTCCGCCGCGACAGGCTCTCGATCGGCAACTCCGGGTCGCCGAAGACGAATTGGACCGGCTCGGTGTCGGCCGCCTCCCGGTCCTCGATGCTGACGCGGAAACGTTCCTGGAAGCGGACGATGTTGGAGTCCTCGGGGAGGTACTTCCTGAGCTGTGTGTCCAGCAGCCAGGAGTGGCAGGTCGCCACGCGGTACCGCTCCCGCGGAAAGTGCAGCGGGAAGAACTCCCGGGCCAGCGACAGGGATCGCTCGACGACGGCCGGGGACATCGGGCCCTGGAAGTCGGGTATGTGCACATTGAGGCAGGGCGAGTCCGGGCCGACGTCGAGCCCGGCCGCCGCGAGCCTCGTCCCCGCACGCTGCCCGAGCCGCGCCCGCTCGAACTGCAACCGGCCCAGCTGGTACAGCTCGCCGCGGAAGTGATGGATGAGCCACCACGGGGCCTGCAGACCCGCCCGGCCGTGCCGCCTGCGATGCACGGCCATGTTCCGGCCGAGGTCGGCGAGGGTACGCCGGGAGACATCGGCGGGGATGCCGCGGTCACGGTGGTAGGCGCGGGTGTACGGCAGCGCCGCGACGAACACGTACACGGGGAAGCAGCGCTGCAGGGCGCCCGAGGCCCAGTCGAGGTCGGGCAGGTCGACCGGGCCGCCGACCTCCCCCATCCCCCGGACCAGCTCGTCGACGGACCGCTCCAGGAACTGCCGCAGCTCCGGGTCGTCCGTCACCCGGCGGCCCATCCGCACGAGATCGTTGACGTACTCGTGGGGTACGGAGAGGTCGAGCAGCACCTCGGCCAGTTCATCGGTGTCCGGCAGCACGGGGCCCCCTGCGAGGAGAACGCGGAGAAGGAGGAGTACGTTTCAAGGAGGAGCGGTGATGTGGATGCGTACGGGCAGTGAGCCGACGACGGCGCGCAGTGCGCTGCGGGTCCGCTTCTGGCTGTGCGTGTGGGGCGTGGTCTGGACGATCTTCGGCACTGTAGCGTTCGCACTCGCCGGGCGCCCAGGCTGGGCGATCGCCTGCGGGGTGCTGTGGCTGGTGATCACGATCGACCTGGCCATGGTCCTCAGACACATCCACCAGGGCCCGCACTACCAGCCGGGCCGCGACATACCGCCGTACTTCCCGCCCGAGAACCGCCCCTACCGCCCGCAGGGGCCGCCGACCGACTACCGCCCTCCACGGCCCCCGCCGGAGAACCGCCACCCCTAGCCGTCGCGAGGACCGGCCGCCCCGGTCGCCGCTCACGCGTCGAACCGTGCCGCCTTCAGGAACTGCGGGTTCGGGTCGAGCGCGGCCGCGAGCCGGAAGTGGCGCTTGGCCTGGTCGGGCCGGCCCTGGCGCTCGTAGGTGCGGGCGAGCGCGAAGTGCGCGAACGCGTTGTCCGGCTCGCGTTCCAGGACGATGGTGAACTCCAGCTCGGCGGGCCGCAGTTGCGCGGCGGCGAAGAAGGCACGCGCGCGCAGCAGCCGGGCCGCGGTGTTCTCCGGGTGCACGGCGATGACCCCGTCGAGCAGCTTCACCGCACCCCGCGGGTCCCGCGCGGCGAGCAGCTGCTCGGCGGCACGGAAGTCGATGACATGCGTCTCCGGGGTACGTCCGGTCGAACCGCTGGTCTCGGGCACGGCAGAGTCCTTCCCTCACTGGGAGGATTAAACGCGCGAACGGAACACGGCTATTCCTGGGGCGAACGGGACCGCCGGTCCGCGCGCGCCCCGTGGGCCCGCCGCACGAGCTGGTCCCACACGTCCTTCACGCGCCGCTGAAGCTCCTCCAGGGCTACGTCGTTGTCGATGACGATGTCCGCGATCTCCAGGCGTCTCTCCCGAGTCGCCTGCGCGGCCATACGCGCGCGTGCGTCCTCCTCGGTCATGCCGCGCAGTGAGACAAGCCGGTCGAGCTGGGTCTCGGGACTGGCGTCGACGACCACCACGACGTCGTACAGCGGCGCGAGGCCGTTCTCGGTGAGGAGCGGGACGTCATGGACCACGACGGCGTCCTCGGCGGCGGCCTCCTCCAGCTCGCGGGAGCGGGTGCCGACGAGGGGGTGCACGATCGAGTTCAGCACGGCGAGCCGCTCGGGGTCGGCGAAGACGATTCGCCCCAGCCTTGGCCGGTCGAGACTGCCGTCGTCCGCGAGCACCTCCTCGCCGAACGCCTCCACGACGGCGGCGAGACCAGGGGTGCCGGGCGCGACGACCTCGCGCGCGATCCGGTCCGCGTCGATCAACACGGCGCCGTGCTCCACGAGCAGCCTCGACACCTCGCTCTTGCCGGCGCCGATGCCGCCGGTCAGGCCCACCTTCAGCATGACCGACAGCTTAGGTCCTGCCACTGACAGCGCACCGGGCAGGACCGGCCCTCCCCGCTCAGCTGTCGCCCTCGCGCTCCGCCAGGAACCGCTCGAACTCCCGGCCGATCTCGTCCGCCGAGGGGATGTCGACCGGCTCGGCGAGCATGTTGCCCCGGGTCTCGGCGCCGGCGACGGCGTCGTACTGGTGCTCGAGGCCCTCGACGAGGTTGGTGAGCTCCTCGTCGCCCTCGCGGATCTGGCGGTCGATCTCGTTCTGCGTGCGGTGGGCGTCGGTGCGCAGGGAGTGCGCGATGGCGGGCAGCACCAGTCCGGTCGCCGCGGTGACGGCCTCCAGGACGGTCAGGGCCGCGTCCGGGTACGGGGAGCGGGCGATGTAGTGCGGGACGTGCGCGGCGACGCCCAGGACGTCGTGCCCGGCCTCCATCAGCCGGTACTCGACGAGCGACTCGGCGCTGCCGGGCACCTGCGCCTCCTCGAAGGGGCTGGTGTGGCCCGGGACGAGGTCGGTGCGGTTGCCGTGCGGGGTGAGGCCGACCGGGCGGGTGTGCGGGACGCCCATGGGGATGCCGTGGAAGTTCACCGACAGCCGTACGCCGAGCCGTTCGACGATCTCCTTGACCGCGGCGGCGAAGCGCTCCCACTCCACGTCCGGCTCGGGCCCGGACAGCAGCAGGAAGGGGGCTCCCGTCGCGTCCTGGACGAGCCGCACCTCTATGGCGGGCACCTCGTACCCGTCCCAGCGGTCGCGCTTGAACGTCAGCAGCGGCCGACGGGCGCGGTAGTCCACCAGCCGGTCGTGGTCGAAGCGGGCCACGACCTGGTGGGGCAGCGAGTCCAGGAGCCCGTCGACGATCTGGTCGCCGGTCTCACCCGCGTCGATGTATCCGTCGAAGTGGTAGAGCATGACAAGACCGGCCGACTCCTGGGCGAGCGCCATGTCGACCACGGCGAGGCCCTTCGGCTCCCATGCGTACAAACCCTGCGGATCAAGCACTGTGACCGCTCCTCCTCGTGTCCGTATGTCACAACGCCCCTACGGGCACGGACATTCCCAAAGGAGGGACCCATGATCGTGCCGGGATGGACAACCCCCTCAGGGGCGCGGGGAACTGCGCGAAAAGCCACGACGGCGCCGCAGACGAACGACAGGCCGCGGACGAACGACAAAGGGACCGCACCTCGAAAGGTACGGCCCCTCAGTCAACGGCTAAGCCTCAGCGGCCGGCGTTCAGCTCTGGCCACCGGCCAGCTTCTCGCGCAGCGCGGCGAGCGCCTCGTCCGAAGCCAGCGCACCGGAGGTGTCCGCACCCTCGGAGGAGTACGAACCGCCACCCGCGGCCGGAGCGGCACCACCCGCGGTCTCGCCACCCTCGGCGGCAGCAGCCGCGTCGGCCTCGCGAGACTTGATGACCTGCTGCTGGTGCTGCTCGAAGCGGGTCTGCGCCTCGGCGTACTGGTGCTCCCACGCCTCGCGCTGGGTCTCGTAGCCCTCGAGCCAGTCGTTGGTCTCGGGGTCGAAGCCCTCGGGGTAGATGTAGTTGCCCTGGTCGTCGTACGACGCGGCCATGCCGTACAGGGTCGGGTCGAACTCGACCGTGGCCGGGTCGGCACCGAAGGCCTCGTTGGCCTGCTTCAGCGAGAGGCTGATGCGGCGGCGCTCGAGGTCGATGTCGATGACCTTGACGAAGATCTCGTCGTTGACCTGGACGACCTGCTCCGGGATCTCCACGTGGCGCTCGGCCAGCTCGGAGATGTGGACCAGACCCTCGATGCCCTCGTCCACGCGGACGAACGCACCGAACGGAACCAGCTTCGTGACCTTGCCGGGCACGACCTGGCCGATCTGGTGGGTCCGGGCGAACTGCTGCCACGGGTCTTCCTGGGTCGCCTTCAGCGACAGGGAGACACGCTCGCGGTCCATGTCGACGTCGAGAACCTCGACGGTGACTTCCTGGCCGACCTCGACAACCTCGGACGGGTGGTCGATGTGCTTCCAGGACAGCTCGGAGACGTGGACCAGACCGTCGACGCCACCCAGGTCCACGAAGGCACCGAAGTTGACGATCGAGGAGACGACGCCGGAACGGACCTGACCCTTCTGGAGGGTGGTGAGGAACGTCTGGCGGACCTCGGACTGGGTCTGCTCCAGCCAGGCACGGCGGGACAGGACCACGTTGTTGCGGTTCTTGTCCAGCTCGATGATCTTGGCCTCGAGCTCCTTGCCCACGTAGGGCTGGAGGTCGCGAACGCGGCGCATCTCGACCAGGGAGGCCGGGAGGAAGCCACGGAGGCCGATGTCGAGGATGAGACCACCCTTGACGACCTCGATGACGGTACCGGTGACGATCCCGTCCTCTTCCTTGATCTTCTCGATGGTGCCCCAGGCACGCTCGTACTGGGCGCGCTTCTTCGAGAGGATCAGGCGGCCTTCCTTGTCCTCCTTCTGGAGAACAAGGGCCTCGATCTCGTCACCGACGGCGACGACCTCGTTGGGGTCGACGTCGTGCTTGATGGAGAGCTCGCGGCTCGGGATAACGCCTTCGGTCTTGTAACCGATGTCGAGCAGGACCTCGTCCCGGTCGACCTTCACGATGACGCCGTCGACGATGTCGCCGTCGTTGAAGTACTTGATCGTCTCGTCGATCGCGGCGAGGAAGGCTTCCTCGTTACCGATGTCGTTGACCGCTACCTGCGGGGTGGTGGCGGTGGTCTCGGTGCTGCTCGTCATGTGGGAAAGGGCTCCGGTACGGACATTGAAGTCGTAGGTACTGCTTACGCCGGGAGCCCGTTTCGCTCTGATGAAGCCGGACAGCCAAGGAAGCGCCACGTAAAACACTCGTGGCGCCTCGAGAACCGAGGGGACATACAACAGATGCGAGCGCAGCCTGCTACGTCTGAGGTGCGCAGGCCCGCAGCGCAACTTGTAGCATACGGGGGCAGCCGGGCAGGGTCAATGCGCGAAGCCGCCCACCCGGGGCGGATCGCCCCATTCCCGGCACAAAACCTGTCTCCTGAGGCCACGCGGGCCTTGGGCAGTCCCTTTCGTGACACCGCCGGGAGGGGCCGCGCCATTCAGGTGACGGAAGAGTACGACGAGGGAGCCGATCATCCAAGAGCCCGTATCGCCCGAGATCGCGTCCGACGCGTCGACCGATGTCTCAGGCGCCCCTGACACCTCCTTCGAGCCGGAGGCCACCCGGCGTACGGCCGGTGCCGCCGAGAGTTCCCGCGCCAATCGGGGCTGGTGGGACCGCAACGCGGACGAGTACCAGGTCGAGCACGGCACCTTCCTGGGCGACGACCGTTTCGTGTGGGGCCCCGAGGGTCTGGACGAGGTGCAGGCCGAGTTGCTCGGCCCGCCGGAGGACCTCAAGGGCAAGGCGGTCCTGGAGATCGGCGCCGGCGCGGCGCAGTGCTCGCGCTGGCTGGCCGCGCAGGGCGCCCGCCCGGTCGCCCTGGACCTCTCCCATCGTCAGCTCCAGCACGCGTTGCGCATCGGGGGCGCGTTCCCTCTGGTGTGCGCCGACGCGTGCGCGCTCCCCTTCGCCGATGCCTCCTTCGACCTGGCGTGCTCGGCGTACGGCGCGTTGCCGTTCGTCGCCGACCCGGTGCTGGTGCTGCGCGAGGTGCGGCGGGTGCTGCGGCCGGGCGGACGGTTCGTCTTCTCGGTCACCCATCCCATCCGCTGGGCCTTCCCCGACGAGCCCGGCCCGGAGGGCCTGTCCGTCGCCGCCTCCTACTTCGACCGCACGCCGTACGTCGAGCAGGACGAGGAGGGCGACGCCGTCTACGTCGAACATCACCGCACGATCGGCGACCGGGTGCGGGACGTGGTGGCGGCGGGATTCCGGCTGGTGGACCTGGTCGAGCCGGAGTGGCCGGCCTGGAACACCTCGGAGTGGGGCGGCTGGTCGCCGCTGCGCGGGAACCTGATCCCGGGAACGGCGATCTTCGTGTGCGAGCGAAGCGAGATGGGGGCACCCCCGGCCGGAGGCTGGGGGAGGGACTGAGAGCGTGATCCGTTACGACGCCCTGGACGCGCTGCCCGTACGCGGCGCCCTGCCCGGTCTGAGCGACGCCCTGGACGCGCGCGGCACCGCGGTGCTCGTCGCGCCGCCCGGCACCGGCAAGACGACCCTGGTGCCGCTGGCGCTGGCGGGGCTGCTCGGCGAGGGGCCGGCGCGGCGGGTCGTCGTCGCCGAGCCGCGGCGGATCGCGGCCCGGGCCGCGGCGCGGCGGATGGCGTGGCTGCTGGGCGAGAAGGTCGGCGAGAGCGTCGGGTACACCGTGCGCGGTGAGCGGGTCGTCGGGCGCCGCGCGCGCGTGGAGGTCGTCACGACCGGTGTGCTGCTCCAGCGGCTGCAGCGCGACCAGGAGCTCGCGGGCGTGGACGTCGTGATCCTCGACGAGTGCCACGAGCGGCATCTGGACGCGGACACGGTGGCGGCGTTCCTGTGGGACGTACGGCAGACGCTGCGGCCGGAGCTGCGGCTGCTGGCCGCGTCGGCGACGACGGACGCGCAGGGCTGGGCGCGGCTGCTGGGGGACGCGCCGGTGGTCGAGGCCGAGGGCGCCTCGCACCCCGTGGAGGTGGTGTGGGCGCCGCCGACGCGTCCCGTACGGCCGCCGCACGGGATGCGGGTCGACCCGGCGCTGCTGACCCATGTGGCGTCGGTGGTGCGGCGGGCGCTGGCCGAGCGGGCGGGGGACGTGCTGTGTTTCCTGCCGGGTGTGGGCGAGATCGCGCGTGTGGCCGGGCAGCTGGGGGAGCTCGGGGACGTCGAGGTGCTGCAGGTGCACGGGCGGGCGCCGGCGGCTGTGCAGGATGCCGTGCTGGCGGGCGCGGAGCGGCGCCGGGTGGTGCTGGCGACGTCCGTGGCGGAGTCGTCGCTGACGGTTCCCGGGGTGCGGGTGGTCGTCGACTCCGGCCTCGCGCGGGAGCCTCGCGTCGACCACGCGCGCGGGCTGAGCGCGCTGACGACGGTGCGGGCCGCGCAGGCGGCCGGGCGGCAGCGGGCCGGGCGGGCCGGGCGTGAGGCGCCGGGCGCGGTGTACCGCTGCTGGGCGGAGGCGGAGGACGGGCGTCTGCCGCGTTTCCCGTCGCCGGAGATCAAGGTGGCCGACCTGACGGCGTTCGCGTTGCAGACGGCGTGCTGGGGCGATCCGGGGGCCACGGGGCTCGCGCTGCTGGATCCGCCGCCGGCCGGGGCGATGGCGGCGGCGAGGAGTGTGCTGACGGCCGTCGGGGCGGTGGACGCCGACGGGCGGGCCACGGCACGGGGCACGGCGATGGCCCGGCTGGGGTTGCATCCCCGGTTGGGGCGGGCGCTGCTGGACACGTCCGGTGCGGGTGCCGAGGTGGTCGCGCTGCTGAGCGAGGAGGCCCCGAGGGAGTACGGGGACGACCTGGCCGCCGCTTGGCGGGCGGCTCGGCGGGGCGGGGACGCCTACGCGGCGCGGTGGCGTGCGGAGGTGCGGCGGTTGCGGGCGAGCAGTGGGAGCGTGCCGTCGGACGGCGTGGACGACCGCACCGTGGGCCTCGTCGCCGCCCTCGCCTTCCCCGAGCGCGTCGCGAAGGCCGACGGCGGCTCCTACCTCATGGCCTCCGGCACGCGCGCCGAACTCGCTGAAGGCAGCCCGCTGCGCGGTGCCCCCTGGATCGCCGTGGCCGTCGCGGACCGGCCCGTCGGCAAGGGGCACGCGCGCGTGCAGCTCGCCGCCGTGGTGGACGAGGACATGGCCCGCTCGGCGGCGGCCTCGCTGTACTCCGAGGGCCAGGAGGTCCACTGGGCCGACGGGGACGTCGTCGCCCGGCGGGTCGAGCGGCTGGGGGCGATCGAGCTCGCGTCGCGGCCGCTGCGCGACGCCGACCCCGTCCTCGTACGGAACGCCCTCCTAGAAGGGCTACGGCAGGAAGGGCTCGGCCTGTTGCGGTGGACGCCCGACGCCGTCGTACTGCGACAGCGGCTCGCCTTCCTGCGCCTGCGTCTCGGGGAGCCGTGGCCCGAGGTCTCCGACGAGGCGCTGCACGCGCGCGTGGACGAGTGGCTGGAGCCCGAGCTGGGGCGGGCCCGGCGGCGGGGCGACCTCGGGCGGATCGACGCGGGGCAGGCGCTCGCCCGGCTGTTGCCGTGGGCGTCCGGGGAGGCCGGCCGGCTCGACGAGTTGGCGCCGGAGCGCATCGCCGTACCGAGTGGGTCCAGAATCCGGGTCGACTACAGCAATCCCGAACAGCCCGTCCTCGCCGTGAAGTTGCAGGAGATGTTCGGACTGCACGAGTCGCCGGCCGTCGCCGGGGTGCCGCTCCTCATCCATCTCCTCTCCCCCGCCGGGCGGCCCGCGGCCGTTACCGCCGACCTCGCCTCCTTCTGGAAGGACGGCTACAAGGGTGTGCGGGCGGAGCTGCGCGGCCGTTATCCCAAGCATCCGTGGCCCGAGGATCCCGCCACCGCTGAGCCGACCCGGCACACCAGCGCCCGGCTCAGGCGGTGACCGGTTCCGGTTCGGAGTTCCTCGTCGGCTCCGGGTCGCCGGGGCGGCGGCCGAGTGCCTCCAGGTAGAGGGAGAGCGCGAGGAGCAGCAGGCCGAGGGTCAGGAAGCCCCAGGGCAGGTACGACGTCAGCAGCAGGACCAGCGTGCGGTTGGACTTGACCAGGTCCACGGTGTGGTCGATGTAGTCCTCGCGCATCTTCACGTGGCCCGCGAACGCCGTCACCTTCTCGCGTCCGCCGAGCAGGGTGCCGCCGCGGAGTTCCTCCTTGTGGATCTCCTCGCCGTAGACGGGGGCGCCGGTGAGCGGTTCGACCCAGAACTTGCGGACGGTGGTGTACCAGCGGGTCGTGCCGGTCCTGGCCACCGACTCCGGTGTGATGCCCTCGACCGGCATCGTCCTGGGGAACTTCACCTTGGTCCAGGGGATGGTCTGCTCGAAGTAGTAGACGTCGACACCGCGGAAGTTCTGTGTGCCCCGGTAGTGGATGGGGGCGGTGACGCGTGCCTGGGCGTCGAAGTACTCGTAGTCCCGTTTCTCGGTCAGGAAGGGCCACTTGAACTCGATGCCGGTCCGTTTCACCGCGTCGCCGTCGACCATCTCGCCGGTGGCGTGCACGGGTTCCTGGGTGTGCGCGTCGAAGATGTAGCGCTCGGGGATCCTGGAGACCATCTTGCCGTCGGGGCCGACGACGTACGACAGGCCGTCCCAGACGACGACGTCCTTTCCGGCCGTCCTCTCGATCTTCTCCGAGGCCTCGACGTCGCCCTTGAGCGTCTGCACGATGGTGACCTCGGAGACCTTGCGGGCCTTCATGGTGCCGTAGTCGAGGAGGGTGGCGTCCTTCGCCTCCAGGACCATGTCCTGGTACTGGCCGGCCGGGATCTTGGCCAGGCGCGGGAAGGCGTACCAGCGCAGCAGCGGGGACAGCGCCGCGAAGAACACGGCGAGGGCGAGCAGGATCAGACTGGCCTTGCGGCGCATCTCGGCCTCCCTCCCGGACAGGCGGTTAGGGGTGTGCGGGCACCGTCGTCAGCAGCGGCTTCGGGGAGGTCTCGCCGGACGGAGAGCCCATCGCGGTCAGCCCCAGGACCAGGGCGAGCGCGGCGGCGAGTCCGGTCGCGGCGGCGATCAGGGCGCGCATACGGGCCTCCCGGCATCCCGGAGCTGACACGGCCGACGCATCTGATACGTCGTCAGGTTCGGCACCGTAGCAACGGGCGGGCGAGATGAGAACACGTTGCACACACAGACGAAGGGCGCCCTGTCCGCCGTAGCGGAAGAGCGCCCTTGTGCGGGATGCCGCGGTGCCTACGCGCTCGGGCTCGGGCTCGCCGAGGTCGAGCTGGACGCGGAGTCGGACGGGGTGGGGCTGGGCGTGGTCGCGGCCTCGACCTTCAGCTCCACCGTCAGCGTCGCGCCGCCCGCCGTGGTGATGCGGAGCAGGAAGGTGCCCGCGGTGTCGTCCGCGTACAGCTTGGGCAGCTTGAGCAGACCGTCGGCGTCCGTCGCGAGGCCCGTCAGGGTGCGTACGGTCTTGCCGTCGGCGTCCTTGAAGTAGGGGCCCTTGTCGTTCTCGGCCGGGTCGTCCGCCGACTTGATGAGGGTGGCGGTGGCCGCGACCTTGTCGGCGACCGCGCCCTTGTAGGTCGCCTTCACCTCGACCTGGTCGGCGAACTCGCCGCCCGCCGTGCAGGTCAGCGCGGTGTCGCTGGTGCGGGCCAGGGTGTCGGCGGCGCGCTCGGTGACCGTGGCCGTGTAGTCGAGGGTGACCGAACGTCCGAAGAGAGTGGCGCGGACGACGAAGTCGCCGGTGGTCTCGCCCGCCTTGAGCGCGGGCGCCACCGCCTCGCCGGCGCTGTTGGTGACGGCGGCGGCGTACTTCTCGCCGGTGCTGAAGGTGGCGTCGGTGCTGCCGACGATCGTGAAGCGGATCCGGACCTTGGCGACCGCCTCGCCGGCCTTGGTCTCGGCGCGGGTGCTGATCTTCTCGGTGAAGCTGTCGCCCGCCATCGCGGTGAGCTTCGCGGTGCCCGCGTTCTCCAGGTGGTGGACCGTGTCGGTGGGGGTGGGGGGTGTCGTGCTCGGCGGAGTGGTGCTGGGCGGGGTGGGCTTGGGGCTCGTGGTGCCGCCGCCGTTGCTGCCGGGCCTGGTGCCCGGCGTCGTCGGTGTCGTCGGCGTCCTCGGCTCCGTGGGCGACGGTGAGGGGCTCGCGCCCGCCGCGTCGTCGCTGCGGTCGGCCGGGAGGGTGCCCGTGCCGTCCGGGATCTGGTGGGTGCCCTTGCGGTAGTACTCCAGCCACCTCAGGACGAGGTTGAGGTAGTCCTGCGAGTTGTTGTAGCTGAGGATCGCGCTGTCGATGTCGGCCTGGGTGGACAGGTCCCAGCCGAAGCGGCACAGGTAGTGGCCGGCGGCGAGCGCGGCGTCGTAGACGTTGTTGGGGTCCTTCTTGCCGTCGCCGTTGCCGTCGCGGCCGGCCCATTCCCAGGTGGACGGGATGAACTGCATGGGGCCGACGGCACGGTCGAAGGAGCTGTCCCCGTCGTAGGCGCCGCCGTCGGTGTCGCTGATGTTCGCGAAGCCGTTGCCGTTGAGCTGCGGGCCGAGGATCGGGGAGAGCGTGTTGCCGTTCGCGTCCACCCGGCCGCCGCGGGCCTGGCCGGACTCGACCTTGCCGATGGCGGCGAGGAGTTCCCAGGGGAGGTTGCAGCCGGGCTTGGCCTGCTGCAGCGAGGTCGCGGCCCTCTTGTAGGCGTCGAGGACGGTCGCGGGGATGCCGGCCTCGCTCTCGCCCGGGGTGACGGGGGTGGTGCCGGTGGTGGGCGAGGGGTTGGGGCTGTTGAGCGGCGGCAGGTCCGTGTAGTACGGCGAGTTGCCGGTCGCGCTGCCCTCGGCCGGCGTGTCCGGTGAGGGCTGGGTGCCGGTGGTGACTCTTCTGCCGGCGTCGTCGGTGGTCACTCCCGGAGCCTGGGACGCGGCCAGTGCCGCGACGACGACGGCGGCGACCGTGGTGTTCACCGCGCCCTTGCGGAGCCTGCCGAATTGCGCCGCCATGAAATGGACCCCTCCCGTGGACGCCCGAGCGCCCGTCTGTGTCTGCCGAGCCGTCGCGCTCGCCCTTGTAGTGACGATCGACTCGCCGCGACAGTTGCCCTCGCGGCACACCTTCGTCGCTGTTCATCTGTTCGACCGCCGTGCCCCGGCGCGGCGGCCCAGGCGACCCTACGACAACTTCCTTTGCAGGGTCACCCGTTGGCGCCCGATTTTTACCGGTTGGCCATGTCGGAGCTGTCCGTCGTACGCCCTTCATACTGGCTACTCCGACGACCTGGATCGACCGGTCCCGTCAACGCCCCGCACGAGGAGCCCCGTTGCCTTTCACGCTCAGCCATGCGGCGGCCGTACTGCCCGCCGTGCGCACCGACGGAACGGGCCGGGGCCCGCTCGTACCGGCCGTGTTGGTGGCGGGTTCCTTCGCTCCCGATATGACCTATTACGCGGCGAGTGTGCTGGACGGGGCGATGGAATTCGGCGATGTCACGCACTCGTTCGCGGGCGTGTTCACGGTCGATGTGGTGATCGCCTGGGCGCTGGTGGGCCTGTGGCTCCTGCTGCGTGAACCGCTGGTGGCGCTGCTGCCGGTACGGCGCCGGGCGCGGGTGGCCGCGCTGCTGCGCTGCGGGGCGCCACGCGCGCGTGTACGGCCGTCGCTGGCGCTGCGCTGGTACGTCTCGGCCGTGCTGGGCGCGCTGACGCATGTCGTGTGGGACGCGTTCACGCATCTCGACCGCTGGGGGATGCGGCTGTTTCCCGTGCTGGGCGAGGAGATCGCCGGATCACCGCTGTACTGGTATCTCCAGTACGGCGGTTCGGCGGTGGCGGCGGTCGTCATCGCCGCGTTCGTGATCGTGGCGCTACGGCGGTCCCCTGCCGTGGTGCCGGTCGGGATTCCGGTGCTCTCTGCACGGGACCGCTGGCTGGCCGGGGCGGTGATCGGCGGGTTGGCCGCGGTGGCCGCGCTGCAGCGGGCGTCGCGCTGGTGGGCGTACTGGGGTTCCACCGCCGAGTACTGGGAGCTGATTCCGACGCTGTGCTTCGGGGCGGGGGCGGGGCTCGCCCTGGGGCTGCTGCTGTATGCCGTGGGGGTCAGGGTGTGGCGTCCGGTTCCGGGCCGGCCTGGCAGTGCGGGTGCGGATGGGACCGGGAGGGAGCCGAGCCGGCCTGCGGCTCGGTGAGGGCGCGGGCGGTGGCGACGAACACCGTGACGGTACGGGCCGGGCGGGTTCGCGGGAGTGCGGTGCGGGCCAGGGCCAGATAGCCGCGGAGGTTTGCCGCCGTGTGCCGCAGGGGTCCGATCAGGTCGGCGGGGATGCGGGCGGTGCTTGCGTCGGTGGCGAAGGGCTGGACCGAGGGCGGTGCGGTGGAGGGTGCGTCTTCGGTGTTCACGTTCGCCGGTGCCGGAGCCGTCCGGCGGTGGAGCGTGCGTATACCCATGTCGGCATCCTTACGGGCGCCGGGCGCGTGGGGCGCTTCTGCGGGGGCCACGCGGGTGACGGGCCCGGCGGGGGTGCAGCCGGGTTCCCACGCGTCTGCCGGGTCGCGGCGGCCTTGGGGTGCGGGTCGTCCGTGGCTGGTCGCGCCCATGTGGCGAAGCCGCACATCGATACAGCCCCTCGCCCCTGGGCGCCGCGCTTGCGCACACCGAAACGCCGTGGGATGCCGGGTCGGGTGGGGACCCGGCCCGGCATCGAGCTCTGGCCGTGACGCCTAGTGCGCCGCCGACTCCCAGTCCGGGCCCGCGCCCACCGAGACGCCCAGGGGGACGCTGAGGTGGACGGCGTCGGACATTTCCCTGCGGACCAGTTCTTCTGCCGCGTCACGTTCGCCGGGGGCGATCTCCAGGACGATTTCGTCATGGACCTGGAGGAGCATGCGGGAGGTGAGGTTCTCCTCGCGCAGGGCCCGGTCGACGTTGAGCATGGCGATCTTGACGATGTCCGCCGCCGTGCCCTGGATGGGGGCGTTGAGGGCCATGCGCTCGGCCGCCTCCCGGCGCTGGCGGTTGTCGCTGTTGAGGTCGGGGAGGTAGCGGCGGCGGCCGAAGAGCGTCGCCGTGTAGCCCGTCGCCCTGGCCTCGTCGACCGCGCGGCGCAGATAGTCCCGTACGCCGCCGAAGCGCTCGAAGTACGCGTCCATCAGCGCACGGGCCTCGCCCGCGTCGATGTTCAGCTGCTGGGAGAGGCCGAAGGCCGACAGCCCGTAGGCCAGGCCGTACGACATCGCCTTGATCTTGCGGCGCATCTCCGCGTCCACGGCGGCGGGCTCCACCGCGAACACCTGGGAGGCGGCCGTGGTGTGCAGGTCCTCGCCCGAGGTGAACGCCTCGATCAGGCCCTCGTCCTCGGAGAGGTGGGCCATCACACGCAGCTCGATCTGGCTGTAGTCCGCGGTCATCAGGGACTCGAAGCCCTCACCGACCACGAAGCCCCGGCGGATCGCCCGGCCCTCGTCGGTGCGGACCGGGATGTTCTGGAGGTTCGGGTCCGTCGAGGAGAGCCGGCCCGTCGCGGCGACCGTCTGGTTGAAGGTGGTGTGGATACGGCCGTCCGCCGCGATCGTCTTGATCAGGCCCTCGACGGTGACGCGCAGCTTCGCCTGCTCGCGGTGGCGGAGCATGATGACCGGCAGTTCGTTGTCGGTCTGGGTGGCCAGCCAGGCCAGGGCGTCGGCGTCCGTCGTGTAGCCCGTCTTCGTCTTCTTCGTCCTGGGCAGGGCGAGTTCGCCGAAGAGGACCTCCTGGAGCTGCTTGGGCGAGCCCAGGTTGAACTCGTGTCCGGCCGCCGCGTGCGCCTCCTTCACGGCCTGCTGGACGGCGCCCGCGAACATCTGCTCCATGGCCTCCAGGTGGGGCCGGTCGGCCGCGATGCCGTGCCGCTCCATGCGGGCGAGCAGGGCGGACGTCGGCAGCTCCATGTCGCGCAGCAGGTCCGCGGCGCCGACCTCCTGAAGGCGGGCCTCGAAGGCCTCGCCCAGGTCGAGGACCGCGCGGGCCTGGATCATCAGCGCCTCGGCCTCGGCACCGTCGTCCGCGCCGAAGGCCAGCTGACCGTCGGCCGCGGCGGCCGGGGCCAGCTCACGGTGCAGATACTCCAGGGACAGCGCGTCCAGGTCGAAGGAGCGGCGGCCCGGCTTGACCAGGTACGCGGCGAGCGCGCTGTCCATGCGGACGCCCTCGATGCTCCAGCCGTGCTCGGCGAAGACCCGCATCGCGCCCTTGGCGTTGTGGAAGACCTTCGGCTTGGCGGCGTCGGCCAGCCAGGCCGCGAACGCCTTCTCGTCGGCCTCGTCCAGCTGCGACGGGTCGAACCAGCCGGCCTTGCCGTCGCCCGCCGCGAGGGCGACCTCGGCGACCGAGCCGGCGCCCAGCGCCCAGGTGTCGACGGTGGCCACGCCGAGGACCTCGCCGCCGTGCTCGGCCAGCCACGGGGCCAGCTCTCCGGTGCCGAGCACCGAGCCGTCGATCTCCACGCCGTCGGTCGCGATCGGGGTGGCCTCGGCCTCCTCGGCACCGGGGTCGACGCCGAAGAGCCGCTCGCGCAGGGACGGGTTCCTGATCTCCAGGGTGTCCAGGATCATCGCGACGGCCTTGCGGTCGTACGGCACGCGCGCGACGTCGGTGACGGTCTTGGGCAGCTCGACGCGGCGCTCCAGCTCGGTCAGCCGGCGGTTGAGCTTGACCGACTCCAGGTGGTCGCGCAGGTTCTGACCGGCCTTGCCCTTGACCTCCTCGACGCGCTCGACCAGCTCCGCGAACGAGCCGAACTGGTTGATCCACTTCGCGGCGGTCTTCTCGCCGACGCCCGGAATGCCCGGCAGGTTGTCGGACGGGTCGCCGCGCAGGGCCGCGAAGTCGGGGTACTGCGCGGGCGTCAGTCCGTACTTCTCGAAGACCTTCTCCGGGGTGAAGCGGGTCAGCTCGGAGACGCCCTTCGTCGGGTACAGCACCGTGGTGTGCTCGCTGACCAGCTGGAAGGAGTCACGGTCACCTGTGACGATCAGCACCTCGAAGCCATCGGCCTCGGCCTGGGTGGCGAGGGTGGCGATCACGTCGTCGGCCTCGAAGCCGTCGACGGCGAACCGCGAGACGTGCATCGCGTCGAGCAGCTCGCCGATCAGCTCGACCTGGCCCTTGAACTCGTCCGGAGTCTTGGAGCGGTTCGCCTTGTACTCGGTGAACTCCTCGGAGCGCCACGTCTTGCGGGACACGTCGAAGGCCACGGCGAAGTGGGTGGGCGCCTCGTCGCGCAGCGTGTTGGCCAGCATCGACGCGAAGCCGTAGATGGCGTTCGTCGGCTGGCCCGTCGCGGTCGTGAAGTTCTCCGCGGGGAGCGCGAAGAACGCGCGATAGGCCAGCGAGTGCCCGTCCATGAGCATCAGGCGGGGCCGGCTGCCCCCGGCGTTGCTGTCGGTCTGCTTCGATGCTGTCTCTGCCACGCCCCCGATCCTGCCACGCCCCACTGACAGTCGGTCCCCGGATGCCCGGCGACCGCGCATGCCGGGACCTCTCACCCCGTTGTCGGCCCCGCGTGCGAGGATCGGAGATGTAGCTCACACGTGTACGTGAAGAGGAGTGCTCGATGGCCACCAAGCCGCCCAAGGGTGATCCGGTTCAGGACGCGCCGCAGGTCGCCGAGCCGAAGCATGCGGCGGCGGGGTTGCCGGCCATCGGGCACAGCCTGCGCATCGCGCAGCAGCAGATGGGCGTGAAGCGCACCATGCTGACGCTGCTGAGCGTCAACCAGAAAAAGGGCTTCGACTGCCCGGGCTGCGCCTGGCCGGAGCCGGACCACCGGCACACGGCGGAGTTCTGTGAGAACGGCGCGAAGGCGGTGGCCGAGGAGGCGACCCTGCGCCGGGTCACCCCGGAGTTCTTCGCCGCGCACTCCGTCGCCGATCTCGCGACCCGCAGCGGTTACTGGCTGGGGCAGCAGGGGCGGCTCACCCACCCCATGTATCTCCCCGAGGGCGGCACGCACTACGAGCCGGTCGGCTGGGAGCGCGCGTTCGACATCATCGGCGAGGAGATCACCGCCCTCGGCTCCCCCGACGAGGCCGTCTTCTACACCTCCGGGCGCACCAGCAACGAGGCGGCGTTCCTCTACCAGCTCTTCGCGCGCGAGCTGGGCACCAACAACCTGCCCGACTGCTCGAACATGTGCCATGAGTCGTCCGGTTCGGCCCTCTCCGAGACCATCGGCATCGGCAAGGGCAGCGTCCTGCTCGAGGACCTCTACAAGGCCGACCTGATCATCGTCGCCGGACAGAACCCGGGCACGAACCATCCGCGCATGCTCTCCGCCCTGGAGAAGGCGAAGGCGAGCGGCGCGAAGATCATTACCGTGAACCCGCTTCCCGAGGCCGGCCTGGAGCGCTTCAAGAACCCGCAGACCCCGCAGGGCATGCTCAAGGGCGCGGCGCTCACCGACCTGTTCCTCCAGATCCGCATCGGCGGCGACCAGGCCCTCTTCCGCCTCCTCAACAAGCTGATCCTTCAGACGGAGGGAGCGGTCGACGAGGAGTTCGTGCGCGACCACACGCACGGCTACGAGGAGTTCGCCGAGGCCGCCCGCGCCGCCGACTGGGACGAGACGCTGACGGCGACCGGCCTCACGCGCGCGGACATCGACAAGGCGATGGCCATGGTCCTCGCCTCGCGGCGCACGATCGTCTGCTGGGCCATGGGCCTCACCCAGCACAAGCACTCCGTGCCGACCATCCGCGAGGTCGTCAACTTCCTGCTGCTGCGCGGCGACATCGGCCGTCCGGGCGCGGGCGTGTGCCCGGTGCGCGGTCACTCGAACGTGCAGGGCGACCGCACGATGGGCATCTTCGAGCGCCCCGCCCCCGCCTTCCTGGACGCCCTGGAGAAGGAGTTCGGCTTCGCGCCCCCGCGCGAGCACGGCTTCGACGTCGTACGGGCCATCCGCGCGCTGCGCGACGGCGAGGCGAAGGTCTTCTTCGCGATGGGCGGCAATTTCGTGTCCGCGACACCGGACACCGACGTCACCGAGGCGGCGATGCGGCGCGCACGGCTCACCGTGCACGTGTCGACGAAGCTCAACCGCAGCCATGCCGTCACGGGTGCCCGCGCGCTGATCCTGCCGACGCTGGGCCGCACCGAGCGCGATCTCCAGGGCAGCGGTGAGCAGTTCGTGACCGTCGAGGACTCCATGGGCATGGTGCACGCCTCCCGTGGCCGGCTGGAGCCCGCGAGCGCGCATCTGTTGTCGGAGCCGACGATCGTCTGCCGTCTGGCACGCCGTGTGCTGGGCGAGGGCAGCCGGACGCCCTGGGAGGAGTTCGAGAAGGACTACGCGACGGTCCGCGACCGCATCGCGCGCGTGATCCCCGGCTTCGAGGACTTCAACGCGCGCGTGGCCCGCCCCGGTGGCTTCACGCTCCCGCACGCCCCGCGCGACGAGCGCCGCTTCCCGACGGCGACCGGCAAGGCCAACTTCACCGCCGCCCCGGTCGAGTACCCGGAGGTTCCCGAGGGACGGCTGCTGCTGCAGACCCTGCGGTCGCACGACCAGTACAACACCACGATCTACGGCCTGGACGACCGTTACCGGGGGATCAGGAACGGCCGCCGGGTGGTCATGGTCAACCCCGAGGACGCCGAGCGGCTGAACATCGCCGACGGCTCCTACGTCGACCTGGTCGGCGAGTGGAAGGACGGCGTCGAGCGGCGGGCACCCGGCTTCCGGGTCGTGCACTATCCGACGGCCCGCGGCTGCGCGGCCGCCTACTACCCGGAGACCAACGTCCTGGTCCCGCTGGACGCCACCGCGGACACCAGCAACACCCCGGCCAGCAAGTCCGTGGTCGTACGTCTGGAACAATCGGCGACCGACTGAGCGTTTGCTCAGTCGACCCGTACCGACTGAGCACCCCGAACGGAGCCGACCCATGGGCGAGCAGCAGCACGTGAAGTTCCCGCAAGAGGTCATCGACGAGTACGCCGCGCTGGGCGTCGACCTGCCGGCCCTGTTCTCCGCCGGTCACCTCGGGACGCGCATGGGTGTCCAGATTCTGGAAGCGTCCGCCGAGCGGGTCGTCGGGACCATGCCGGTCGAGGGGAACACCCAGCCGTACGGGCTGCTGCACGGCGGCGCGTCCGCGGTGCTCGCCGAGACGCTCGGGTCGGTGGGGTCGATGCTGCACGCCGGCAGTTCCAAGATCGCGGTCGGCGTCGACCTCAACTGCACCCATCACCGGGGTGCGCGCTCCGGCATCGTCACCGGTGTGGCCACGCCGCTGCACCAGGGCCGCTCGACGGCGACGTACGAGATCGTGATCAGTGACGAGCAGGGACGGCGGGTGTGCAGCGCGCGGCTGACCTGTCTGCTGCGGGACGTGAAGCCGAGCGACGGTGAGCACCTCCGGGCGAACTGAGGCCGACGCCCCGACGACGATGACATGACCACCAACACCCTTACGCCTGCCCGGCGTTGAAACCCCGGCACCCGACGGCATAACGTCGGGGGATGAGGCCGGGACGGCCCCGCCGCAGTGGGGGCCGCGCTCGAACCGGCGCTGCCGGCCGCCGTATTGGCGGCCGGCAGCGGGGTTTCGGGCGCAACGAGCGGAAGGAAATCCCCAATTCCGTTTTCGTTGCCCCATACACGAAAGGGTCGGAGAACTCCGACCGCCTTTCACATTCGTAACTCAGCGTAATACGGGTGCAATACGAACCAACAGTTCCCCTGCGGTGATCGCCTTCCACACAAGGCACCGGAGACCCCCTGGTAGCCTCCAGCAACGAACCCGGTAATCACCAAAACGCGTAAACACTCGTGAAGAAGCTACGCGCGAACGCTGCGAGTTCTCACAATGTGGACAGGGCGAATCAGCCGGAAATCCTCTCTTCCCCCCACCGAGTACCGCTCTGCGAAACCTCGTGTCATAACAAGAGCGTCACAGCCTTGGTCAGGCCCTCCTCCAGTTCCCCACCCGCGCTTAGAGTCACCGCCAGTCACCGAGCCATCGGATTCGAAGTCACTTCGGCCCAGCGCTCGACTCGGCGCGTTCCATGGGGAGCCGCCGTGCCAGGGAAAGGACCTGATTCGTGCGTCAACGTTCGATCATCGCCATAACCGCCGCGCTCGCGGCGGGATCGCTGACACTCACGGCATGTGGGTCGCGTGACGACGACGGCGGCAGCAGCAACGGCGACAAGACCACAGTTGTGATCGGCGTCGACTCCCCGCTGACCGGCGACCTGTCCGCGCTCGGCCTCGGCATCAGGAACTCCGCCGACCTCGCTGTGAAGACGGCCAACAAGCAGGAGTACGTCAAGGGCATCGAGTTCAAACTCGAGCCGCTCGACGACCAGGCCCAGCCCTCCGTCGGCCAGCAGAACGCCCAGAAGTTCATCAGCAACAAGGACCTCCTCGGCGTCGTCGGCCCGCTGAACTCCAGCGTCTCGCAGCAGATGCAGAAGCCGTTCAACGACGCCGGCCTCACCCAGATCTCCCCGGCCAACACCGGTACGGAGCTGACCCAGGGCGACGGCTGGAAGACCGGCAACTCGGTCCGCCCGTTCAAGACGTTCTTCCGTACGGCCACCACGGACGAGGTCCAGGGTGCCTTCGCCGCCGAGTACCTGTTCAACAAGGCCGGCAAGAAGAAGGTCTACCTGATCGACGACCAGAAGACCTACGGTGCGGGCCTCGCCGCCTCGTTCAAGGCGAACTTCACCAAGCTCGGTGGTCAGATCGTCGGCACCGACCACGTCAACCCCGACGACCGTGACTTCAACGCCGTGGTCGCCAAGATCAAGAAGACCGGCGCCGAAGCCCTGTACTACGGCGGCGAGTACCCGGCCGCCGGCCCGCTGAGCCAGCAGCTCAAGGACAGCGGCCAGAACATCCCGCTCATGGGCGGCGACGGCATCGTCTCCGGCGACTTCCCCAAGCTCAACAAGAAGGCCGAGGGCGACCTCGGTACCTCCGTCGGCAAGCCCGTCGAGCAGCTGGACTCCGCCAAGAAGTTCATCGACGAGTACAAGGCCGCCGGCTACGAGGACGCGTACGAGGTCTACGGCGGCCTCACCTACGACGCGACCTGGGCCATCATCGAGGCCGTCAAGGTCGCGGTCGAGGGCAACGACGGCAAGCTCCCGTCCGACGGCCGCAAGGCGGTCCTGGACGCCATGAGCAAGGTCAAGTTCGACGGCGTCACCGGCACCATCTCCTTCGACGAGTTCGGTGACACCACGAACACCACCATGACCGCGTACAAGATCAAGAAGGACGCCTGGGTGCCGGAGTTCAGCGGGGCTCCCAAGCTGGGCTGAGCAGAGGACGAGTAAAGAGCACTTCCCCATCACTCATTGATCCAGGCCGCGCGGGAACGCCTACCAACGCTCCCGCGCGGCGCCGTATCCGAACCACTCCACGGAGGCCCTGCGGTGAACGAACTGCCGCAACAGCTGGCCAATGGACTCATCCTCGGCGCGATGTACGGACTCATCGCGATCGGCTACACGATGGTCTACGGCATCGTCCAGCTCATCAACTTCGCCCACGGCGAGATATTCATGGTCGGGGGCTTCGGGGCCCTCACCGTCTGGTTGGTACTCCCCGAAGGCTTCGGCCTCGGGGCTGCAGTCCCGCTCATGATCATCGGCGGCATCCTCGTCTCGGTCGCCGTCGCCACGGCGGCGGAACGCTTCGCCTACCGCCCACTGCGCACCGCACCACGGCTCGCACCCCTCATCACCGCCATCGGCCTGTCCATCGTCCTGCAGCAGGCCGTATGGATGTGGTACCCGGACGCGAAGAAGGACCACCCCTTCCCGCAGTTCCACGGCGGCCCCATCGACATCCTCGGCGCCAACATCCAGCGCGGTGACCTCTTCGTACTCATCGCCGCACCGCTGTGCATGCTCGCCCTCGGCCTGTTCGTCACCAAGACGCGCTCCGGCCGCGGCATGCAGGCCACCGCCCAGGACCCGGACACGGCCAAGCTGATGGGCATCAACACCGACCGCATCATCGTCATGGCCTTCGCCATCGGTGCCGCGTTCGCCGCCATCGCCGCCGTCGCCTACGGCCTGAAGAACGGCCAAGTCGGCTTCCGCATGGGCTTCCTGATGGGCCTGAAGGCCTTCACCGCGGCCGTCCTCGGCGGCATCGGCAACATCTACGGCGCCATGCTCGGCGGCCTCGTCCTCGGCGTGGCCGAATCCCTCGCCACCGGCTACATCGGCGACATCCCCGGCATGGACCTCTTCGGCGGCGGCGCCTGGAAGGACGTGTGGGCGTTCGCCCTGCTCATCCTCGTACTGCTGTTCAGGCCACAAGGTCTGCTCGGCGAACGCGTCGCGGATCGGGCGTGATACCCATGACCACCGAGATCCCCATGGACAAGACCACCGACACCACCAAGGTGCCCACGGCCGAGGCCACCCCGATCATCCCGCTGCCGCAGGCCCTGGCACGCGGACTGGCGGTCGCCGGCTCCGCCGTCGCCCTCATAGGCACCTTCCTCGCCTGGACCTGGACCGAGGAGTTCCCGGGCAACCTCACCGTCACGGGCTACCCGGGCGGACTTCAGGTCCTCACCCTGTTCGGCTCCCTGCTGACCCTGCTGTTCGCCCTCTCCGGCTACGGCATCCGCGGCCTGGGCTGGCTCACCCCCGGCGGGAAGAACAGCCCCGTCCTGCTCGCCGCCCTCGGCGTGTTCGGCACCACGGGCTACACCATCGGCGCCATCAGCCAGGAACTCGGCGGCCTGGTCAACCTGGAGCCCGGCGCCTGGGTCTCCGGCATCGGCGCGCTCGTCGCCGTGATCGGCGCCCTCGGCCTCCAGGTCGACCAGCCCTACAGCGCGGGAGACCCCAACCCGAACCTCTGGGGCCGGATCCGCCACTCGCTCACCGCCCCCGACCCCGGCCCTGCCAAGGACCTGCCCTCCTGGGTGGAGATCCTGATCATCGCCGCCGGCTTCGGCGTCGGCCTGTACGTCTTCGCGTTCGGCATCGGCACCGAGTACTCCGAGCTGTTCATCGGCTTCCTGATCGTCACGGCCTTCGGCTTCACCGCCCTGACCCGGGCGGGCCTGCTCAAGCGGCTCTCGGGACTCACCGCCAAGCACCGCAACGTGGCCATGTCCGCCGCCTTCGTCGCGGCGATCTGCTTCCCCTTCACCCAGAGCAACGACCAGTTCGCCCTCATCGGCGCGAACATCCTGATCTTCGCCACGGTCGCGCTGGGCCTCAACGTCGTCGTCGGCCTCGCCGGCCTGCTCGACCTCGGATACGTCGCCTTCCTCGGCGTCGGCGCCTACGCCGCCGCCCTGGTCTCCGGCTCCCCGCAGTCCAGCATCGGCGTCGAGTTCCCGTTCTGGGCCGCGGTCCTCACCGGCGCCGCCGCCTCGCTGATCTTCGGCGTGGTCATCGGCGCCCCGACCCTGCGACTGCGCGGCGACTACCTCGCCATCGTGACGCTCGGCTTCGGTGAGATCTTCCGCATCACCATGAACAACCTGAACGGCAACAGCGGACCGGACGTCACCAACGGCTCCAACGGCATCCCCAACATCCCGGACCTGGAGATCTTCGGGTTCAACCTCGGGCTGCCGCACAACGTCCTGGGTACCGAGCTCACCCGGTCCGGCAACTACTACCTGCTGATGCTGGCGTGCACGGCGATCGTCGTCCTGGTCTTCCGCCGCTCGGCGGAGTCCCGCATCGGCCGCGCCTGGGTCGCCATCCGCGAGGACGAGACCGCCGCGACCGCGATGGGCATCAACGGCTTCCGCCTGAAGCTCCTCGCCTTCGCGCTCGGCGCCTCCCTCGCCGGCCTCGCCGGCACCGTCCAGTCGCACGTGTCCTACAGCGTCACCCCCGAGCAGTACCAGTTCGCCGGCTCCGTGCCGCCGAACTCGGCCTTCCTGCTCGCCGCCGTCATCCTCGGCGGCATGGGCACCATCAGCGGCCCGCTGATCGGCGCCGCGCTGCTCTACCTGATCCCGGCCAAGCTCCAGTTCATGGCGGAGTACCAGCTGCTGCTCTTCGGCATCGCGCTGATGCTGCTGATGCGCTTCCGTCCCGAGGGCCTGGTCGCCGACCGCAGGAAGCAGCTCGAATTCCACGAGACCGGACAGCTCGACGTACCGGAGGACAAGTCGCTGCCCGAGGGCGCGACCGGCGTCGCCAAGGCAGGGGCGTGACCGCCATGACCACCACCACGACCGCACCCACCAGCACAACGGTGCTCGACGCCACCGGCGTCACGATGCGCTTCGGCGGCCTGACCGCCGTACGCGACGTGGACCTCACCGTGAACACCGGCGAGATCGTCGGTCTCATCGGCCCCAACGGCGCCGGCAAGACGACCTTCTTCAACTGCCTCACCGGCCTGTACGTGCCGACCGAGGGCAAGGTCGCCTACAAGGGCACCGTCCTGCCGCCCAAGCCGCACCTGGTCACCCAGGCCGGCATCGCCCGTACGTTCCAGAACATCCGGCTCTTCGCCAACATGACCGTTCTGGAGAACGTGCTGGTCGGCAGGCACACCCGGACCAAGGAAGGCCTCTGGTCCGCCCTGCTGCGCCTCCCCGGCTTCAGGAAGGCCGAAGAGGAGTCCCGCGAACGGGCCATGGAACTCCTGGAGTTCACCGGCCTCGCCGCCAAGGCCGACCACCTCGCCCGCAACCTGCCCTACGGCGAGCAGCGCAAGCTGGAAATCGCCCGGGCACTGGCGAGCGAGCCCGGTCTGCTCCTCCTCGACGAGCCGACCGCCGGTATGAACCCGCAGGAGACCCGGGCGGCCGAGGAGCTCATCTTCGCCATCCGGGACAAGGGCATCGCCGTCCTCGTCATCGAGCACGACATCCGGTTCATCATGAACCTCTGCGACCGGGTCGCCGTGCTGGTCCAGGGCGAGAAGATCGTCGAGGGCCCCGCCGAGGTCGTCCAGGCCGACGAGCGCGTCATCGCCGCCTACCTGGGCACGCCCTTCGAGGGCGAGCCCGGCACCGCGGAGGCCGCCGAGGTCGAGGCCGCCGAGGCGCAGAGCAGCACGGAAGGGGACGACAAGTGACCGCACTGCTCGAGGTCGAGGACCTCAGGGTCGCTTACGGCAAGATCGAAGCCGTCAAGGGCATCTCGTTCAAGGTGAACGCGGGCGAGGTCGTCACCCTCATCGGCACCAACGGCGCCGGCAAGACCACGACCCTGCGCACCCTGTCGGGTCTCCTCCAGCCGCTGTCCGGCGACATCAGGTTCGACGGCAAGTCGCTGAAGAAGATCCCCGCGCACAAGGTCGTCTCGCTGGGGCTCGCCCACTCCCCCGAGGGGCGGCACATCTTCCCCCGCATGACGATCGAGGACAACCTCCGCCTCGGCGCGTTCCTGCGCACCGACAAGGAGGGCATCGAGAAGGACATCAAGCGCGCCTACGACCTGTTCCCCATCCTCGGGGAGCGCCGGAAGCAGGCGGCCGGCACCCTCTCCGGCGGTGAGCAGCAGATGCTCGCCATGGGGCGGGCGCTGATGTCCAAGCCGAAGCTGCTCATGCTCGACGAGCCCAGCATGGGCCTCTCCCCGATCATGATGCAGAAGATCATGTCCACCATCAAGGAGCTCAAGTCCCAGGGCACCACCATCCTGCTCATCGAGCAGAACGCCCAGGCCGCGCTCTCCCTGGCCGACCACGGCCACGTCATGGAGGTCGGCAAGATCGTCCTCTCCGGCAGCGGGCAGGACCTGCTGCACGACGAGTCGGTGCGCAAGGCGTACCTGGGCGAGGACTGATCACCCACGGACTGATCACCCACGCGAAGAGGCCCGCGTCCCCTGCCGGGGGCGCGGGCCTCTCTCATGCGCTCGGGCGCGTCAGCCCTTGGCGGCCTTCTTCTCGTCGGCGTCCTGGATGACAGCCTCGGCGACCTGCTGCATCGACATCCGGCGGTCCATGGAGGTCTTCTGGATCCACCGGAAGGCGGCCGGCTCGGTCAGCCCGTACTCGGTCTGAAGGATGGACTTCGCCCGGTCCACCAGCTTGCGGGTCTCCAGGCGCAGGGTGAGGTCGGCGACCTCCTTCTCCAGCTCCTTCAGCTCCGTGAACCGGGATACGGCCATCTCGATCGCCGGCACGACATCGCTCTTGCTGAACGGCTTGACCAGGTAGGCCATGGCACCGGCGTCCCGAGCCCGCTCGACGAGGTCGCGCTGCGAGAAAGCGGTCAGCATCAGCACCGGGGCGATGCTCTCCTCGGCGATCTTCTCGGCCGCCGAAATGCCGTCCAGCTTGGGCATCTTCACATCGAGGATGACAAGGTCGGGCTTGTGCTCGCGAGCGAGCTCCACAGCCTGCTCACCATCACCGGCCTCACCGACGACGGTGTACCCCTCCTCTTCGAGCATCTCTTTGAGATCGAGCCGGATCAGCGCCTCGTCCTCGGCAATGACGACACGGGTCGTCAGCGGAGGCACGTGCGACTTGTCGTCGTCGGGCGCGTCTACGGGCTGGGGCGACTCGGGGGCGGTCACGGGGGCTCCTCGTTCAGGGGCAGGGGTACTGCTGACAAGAGCCTACCTAGCTGCGGTAAGGTGGGGGCACGGCGGGTGACCACCAACCTTCGTATTGAAGGAGCCCCGGTAGCCCAGCGGAAGAGGCAATGGATTCAAAACCCATACAGCGTCGGTTCGAATCCGACTCGGGGCACTTTTCCTTGGTTTCCAAGGTCACAAGAAAGCGGATGTCCACGTTCTCGTGAACATCCGCTTTTTGCTGCGTGTCGCCGCGATCACTCTCACAGAGTGGCCACATGTACGACGTCAGCACACGCAAGCGAGCACTCGCGCTCGTCTCCCAGGGGCGCAGCCTGAATTCAGTGAGCCGAGAGACGGGTATTTCACGTGCCTCGATCCGCTCCTGGCAGCACCGCCTTGAACCCCTGCCCCGCTTGGCAACTCCGGACCCCGGGCCTCCCGCTGACGATTGCGCGTACGCCTACCTGTTAGGCCTCTACCTGGGTGACGGCTGCATCAGTGCGCATACCCGCGGCACCGGCTTCCACCTCCGAATCGCGTGCGCCGATACATGGCCGGGCCTCCTCCGACAGTGCCGCGAGGCCATCACGAAGGTCCGTCCCGGTATCGGCGTCTACACCCTTCAGAAGCAGGGATGCGCGATGGTGACCAGTTACTCCCGGCATTGGCCCTCCCTCTTCCCGCAGCACGGCCCCGGCAAGAAGCACGAGCGAGCCATCACCCTCGAACCCTGGCAGCGGCAAATCGTCGACGCACACCCTTGGGAGTTCATCCGAGGCCTCATCCACTCCGACGGCTGCCGTATCACGAACTGGACGACCCGCCTCGTCGCAGGTGAGCAGAAGCGCTACGAGTATCCGCGCTACTTCTTCACCAACCTGTCGGGCGACATCGTCCGACTCTTCACCGAGACGCTGGACACCGTAGGGGTCCAATGGACACAAGCGAACGACCGCAACATCTCCATCGCCCGCAAAGCCTCCGTGGCCCTCATGGACACCCACGTAGGCCCGAAGCACTAACCACAAAGGGCCCCTCTCAAGAGGGGCCCTCCGCTTACTACTTGGGACTGTCGTCCTCCCCGATGTGATGCACCCGCACCATGTTCGTCGAGCCGGACACCCCCGGAGGCGAGCCCGCCGTGATGACGACGACGTCGCCCTTCTGGCAGCGGCCGTACTTCAGCAACAGCTCATCGACCTGGTCGACCATCGCGTCCGTGGAGTCCACGTGCGGGCCGAGGAACGTCTCCACGCCCCAGGTCAGATTCAGCTGGGAACGGGTGGCCGGCTCCGGTGTGAACGCCAGCAGCGGGATCGGCGAGCGGTAGCGGGACAGGCGGCGGGCCGTGTCGCCGGACTGGGTGAAGGCGACCAGGAACTTCGCGCCCAGGAAGTCGCCGATCTCGGCCGCCGCGCGGGCCACCGCGCCGGGCTGGGTGCGGGGCTTGTTGCGCTCGGTCAGGGGCGGCAGGCCCTTGGCGAGGATGTCCTCCTCGGCCGCTTCGACGATCTTCGCCATCGTCCGGACCGTCTCGATCGGGTACTTGCCGACGCTCGTCTCGCCGGACAGCATCACCGCGTCCGTGCCATCGATGACCGCGTTGGCGACATCGCTCGCCTCCGCGCGCGTCGGGCGCGAGTTGTCGATCATCGAGTCGAGCATCTGCGTCGCCACGATCACCGGCTTGGCGTTGCGCTTCGCCAGCTTGATCGCGCGCTTCTGGACGATCGGGACCTGCTCCAGCGGCATCTCCACGCCGAGGTCGCCGCGCGCGACCATGATGCCGTCGAAGGCGGCGACGATGTCATCGATCGCGTCGACGGCCTGCGGCTTCTCCACCTTGGCGATCACCGGGAGGCGGCGGCCCTCCTCGTCCATGATGCGGTGGACGTCCTCGATGTCCCGGCCGGAGCGGACGAACGACAGCGCGATGACGTCGAAGCCCGTGCGCAGCGCCCAGCGCAGGTCCGCCTCGTCCTTCTCCGAGAGGGCGGGGACCGAGACGGCGACGCCGGGCAGGTTCAGGCCCTTGTTGTCGGAGACCATGCCGCCCTCGATCACCGTCGTGTGGACGCGCGGGCCGTCGACGGAGGTGACCTCCAGGCAGACCTTGCCGTCGTCGACGAGGATGCGCTCACCGGGGGTGACGTCGGTGGCGAGGCCCGAGTAGGTGGTGCCGCACTGCTGGCGGTCGCCCTCGGCGTCCTCCTCCACGGAGATGGTGAAGGTGTCTCCGCGTTCAAGGAGTACAGGTCCTTCGGTGAAGCGGCCGAGGCGGATCTTCGGGCCTTGAAGGTCGGCGAGGACGCCGACGCTGCGGCCGGTCTCGTCGGAGGCCTTCCGCACACGCTGGTAGCGCTCCTCGTGGTCGGCGTGGCCGCCGTGGCTGAGGTTGAATCGGGCGACGTCCATTCCGGCGTCGACCAGTGCCTTTATCTGGTCGTACGAGTCGGTGGCGGGGCCCAGGGTGCAGACGATTTTCGCTCGGCGCATGTTTCGACTCTATGACTTACCGGCGGGTAGAGAATCGGCCCAGCATGACTACTCAACAACCTTTGCGTGAAGGGCTATTGACAAGTGTTGAATTGTGCGGCGGGGTGCTCCGATGAGCGTTCGAAGCATTCCCCCATTCGCATGCGAATTCGAATGGAGTCGCGTATTCACAGCCGCGGCGGCGTCATCGTAAAGCGCGCGTTGACCTGGGCGTGGACGTGCTGGCGCTGGGGTTCGAGATCGAGCGGGGCCGCCGCGGCGTCCTCGGCGGCGCCGTAGGCCATGGAGCGCATACGACCGCCGGGGGCCTGCGGATAGGGCGGCGGGGCGTTCTCCGCGCCGATGTCGGCGAGTTCCACCAGCGCGGCCAGGGAGGCCCCCAGCGCCTCCGCATACTCCCGCGCGCGCTGCACGGCCTCCCGTACCGCCTGCTGCCGCGCCTCCCGGTGGGCCGGCGAGTCGGGGCGCAGGGCCCACCAGGGGCCGTCGACGCGCGTGAGGTCCAAGTCGGCCAGTCGCGTGGTGAGTTCACCGAGCGCGGTGAAGTCCGTGAGGACGGCGGTGATGTGGACGCGGCCGTGGTAGGCGTGGACGCGTTCGCCGCGGCCCTTGTCCTTGAGCTCGGGGCTGATGGAGAAGGCGCCGGTCTCCAGTCGCTCGACCGCGTCACCGTAGGTCTTGATGAGGTCGAGGACGGCGGTGTTGCGGCGGGTGAGGTCGTCGAGGGCGGCACGGCGGTCCTTGCCGCGGGAGGCGACCGTGACGCCGATGCGGGCGATCTCCGGGTCGACCTCCAGTCGGGCCTCGCCGCGGACGGCGATACGCGGGGCGTCGGGGGTGCCGTACGGGACGGCGGGCTGAAGTTCCTCTGATGGGGCGGTCATACGTCCCACTCTGTCATCGCTTGCTTGGTTACGGCCCCCACGGGTCACCAGATCGAAACCTCCGGGGTCTGTTGCCAGTCGGCATGACCAGGTCAGAATCTACGCGCGTTGTTGACCATTCGCTCAGGAGAAGCACTCATGCCGTTGAACCGCCGGAAGTTCCTGAAGAAGTCCGCCGTGACCGGAGCGGGGGTGGCACTCGCCGGTGCGGCGGCTCCTGCGGCGCAGGCGGCGGAGGCCGCGACGACGGCGACGAAGTGCGACAAGCGGTACTCGCTGACCGTGCTGGGCACGACGGACCTGCACGGCCACGTCTTCAACTGGGACTACTTCAAGGACGCCGAGTACACCGACGCCAAGGGCAATGCGCAGGGTCTGGCGCGGGTGTCGACGCTGGTGAACCAGATCCGCGCGGAGCGGGGCCGCCGCAACACGCTGCTGATCGACGCCGGTGACACGATCCAGGGCACCCCGCTGACGTACTACTACGCGAAGGTCGACCCGATCACGGCCGAGGGCGGCCCGGTGCACCCGATGGCGCAGGCGATGAACGCCATCGGCTTCGACGCCGTCGCGCTCGGCAACCACGAGTTCAACTACGGCATCGAGACGCTGCGCAAGTTCGAGGAGCAGTGCCGCTTCCCGCTGCTGGGCGCGAACGCGCTGGACGCGAAGACTTTGAAGCCCGCCTTCCCGCCGTACTTCATGAAGACGTTCCGCGTGCAGGGCGCCCCGTCGGTGAAGGTCGCCGTCCTCGGTCTGACCAACCCGGGTATCGCGATCTGGGACAAGGCCTATGTGCAGGGCAAGCTGACCTTCCCGGGTCTGGAGAAGCAGGCGGCGAAGTGGGTGCCGAAGCTGAAGGCGATGGGCGCGGACGTGGTGATCGTCTCGGCGCACTCCGGTTCCTCGGGCACGTCGTCGTACGGTGACCAGCTGCCGTACATCGAGAACTCGGCGGCGCTGGTGGCGCAGCAGGTGCCGGACATCGACGCGATCCTGGTCGGCCACGCGCATGTGGAGATCCCGGAGCTGAAGGTCGTCAACGCCAAGACCGGGAAGACCGTCGTGCTGTCGGAGCCGCTGTGTTACGCGGAGCGGCTGTCGCTGTTCGACATCGAGCTGACCTTCGCCAAGGGCCGCTGGTCGGTGGAGAAGGTGGCCGCCTCGGTGCTCAACTCCAACACGGTCGCCGACGACCCGAAGATCACCAAGCTGCTGAAGGACGAGCACGACAAGGTCGTCACGTACGTCAACCAGGTCGTCGGCACCGCGACCGCCGCGCTGACCACGGTCGAGGCCCGTTACAAGGACGCCCCGATCATCGACCTGATCACCAAGGTCCAGGAGGACGTGGTCAAGGCGGCGCTGGCGGGAACCGAGTACGCCTCGCTGCCCGTCATCGCGCAGGCATCGCCCTTCTCGCGCACCTCGGAGATCCCGGCCGGCGAGGTGACGATCCGGGATCTGTCGAGCCTGTACGTCTACGACAACACGCTGGTCGCGAAGCTGATGACGGGCTCGCAGCTCAAGGCGTACCTGGAGTACTCGGCGGAGTACTTCGTGCAGACCGCCGCCGACGCGGCCGTCGACGTGGACAAGCTGACGAACGCGAACAACCGCCCGGACTACAACTACGACTATGTGTCCGGGCTGTCGTACGAGATCGACATCGCGCAGGCGCCGGGTTCGCGGATCAAGAACCTGACCTACGACGGTGCCGCTCTCGACGAGGCCCGGAAGTTCGTCTTCGCGGTGAACAACTACCGGGCCAACGGCGGTGGCGCGTTCCCGCATGTGGCGTCGGCTCAGGAGCTGTGGGCGGAGTCGACGGAGATCCGCACCCGGATCGCGGAGTGGGTGACCGCGAAGGGCGTGCTGGACCCGAAGGACTTCTCGTCGGTGGACTGGAAGCTGACGCGGAACGGTACGCCGGTGTTCTAGACCCGGGAGCCTTCGTCAGGAGCCTCAGATCCCTTCCATGAGCGGTGTCAGCACCGGTGGCCGGCGCGCGGAGGGGATCTTGGGCTCCTGCCGTTGCAGGCCGAAGGTGGTGAACGCGGTACGGCTGGGGAGGGGATAGGTTTCCTTGCCGGTCAGCGAGTTGAGGATGCCGGCGCTGCGCCAGGCCGCGAGGCCGAGGTCGGGGGCACCGATGCCGTGGGTGTGGCGTTCGGCGTTCTGGACGTAGACGTGGCAGCCGGAGCCGGTGACGGACGGGTCCATGACCAGGCGGTGCTGGTCGTCGATGCGGGGTCGTTCCCGGCTGTCACGGCACATGTAGGGGTCGAGGCCGGCGAGGATGCGGTCGAGTGAGCGTTCGCGGTAGCCGGTGGCCAGGACGACCGCGTCGGTGGTCATGCGCGAGCGGGTGTTCTGGTGGATGTGCTCCAGATGGAGTTCCACCTTGGTCGTGGCGATACGGCCGGCGGTGCGGACCCGCACGCCCGGCGTGAGGACCGTGTCGGGCCAGCCGCCGTGCAGGGTGCGGCGGTAGAGCTCGTCGTGGATGGCGGCCAGGGTGGTGGCGTCGATGCCCTTGTGGAGCTGCCACTGGGAGGCGACGAGCTTGTCGCGCACCGGTTCGGCGAGGGCGTGGAAGTAGCGGGTGTAGTCGGGGGTGAAGTGCTCCAGGCCGAGCTTGGAGTACTCCATGGGCGCGAAGGCGTCGGTACGGCCGAGCCAGTGGAGCTTCTCGCGGCCGGTGGGACGGTGCCGCAGCAGGTCCAGGAAGATCTCGGCGCCCGACTGTCCCGAGCCGATGACGGTGATGTGGTCGGCGGCGAGCAGGGTCTCGCGGTGGTCTAGGTAGTCCGCGGCGTGGATGACGGGCACGGCGGGCGCGTCGACGAGGGGCCGCAGCGGGTCGGGGACGTAGGGCTCGGTGCCGATGCCGAGGACGATGTTCCTCGTGTACGTACGGCCGAGCGCCTCGGCTTCTCCGTCGGGGGCGATGTGGGTGAAGTCGACTTCGAAGACGTCGCGTTCGGGGTTGAAGCGGACCGCGTCGACCTGGTGGCCGAAGCGCAGTCCGGTGAGGTTCTCGCAGACCCAGCGGCAGTAGGCGTCGTACTCGGCGCGCTGGATGTGGAAGCGCTCGGCGAAGTAGAAGGGGAAGAGCCGGTCGCGGGCCCTGAGGTAGCTGAGGAAGGACCAGGGGCTGGCGGGGTCGGCGAGCGTCACCAGGTCGGCGAGGAAGGGGACTTGGAGGCGGGAGCCGTCGATGAGGAGCCCCGGGTGCCAGGCGAAGGCGGTGCGCTGTTCGTAGAAGACGGCGTCGAGTTCGGCGAGGGGCTGGGCGAGGGCGGCGAGGGAGAGGTTGAAGGGGCCGATGCCGATGCCGACGAGGTCTCGGGGGGTGTCGGGGTCCTGGCGTGGGGGGTTGGGGTGCGCATCGGCAGGGGGGTTCGACTGCGGACTCATCGGGGGGTGTTTCCTTCCACCAGTTTCAGGAGGGCGGCCAGTTCGTCCGGGCGCGTGTGGGGGTTGAGGAGGGTCGCCTTCAACCACAGGCGTCCGTCTATGCGGGCCCGGCCGAGGACGGCGCGGCCGTCGGTGAGGAGCCTGCGGCGTACGGCGGCGACGGTGTCGTCGGCGGCGTGTGCGGGCCGGAACAGGACCGTGCTGAGGGTGGGCCGGTCGTGGAGCTCGAAGCCGGGGTGGTCGTGGACGAGGGCGGCGAACTCACGGGCGTTGTCGCAGACTTGGTCGACCAGTCGGCCGAGGCCGGTGCGGCCGAGGGTCTTCAGGGTGACGGCGATCTTCAGGACGTCGGGCCTGCGGCTGGTGCGCAGGGAGCGGCCCAGCAGGTCGGGCAGGCCGGCTTCGGTGTCGTCGTCGGCGTTGAGGTAGTCGGCGCGATGGTGGAGTACGGCGAGATCGCGCGGGTCCCGGACCGCGAGGAGCCCCGCGGCGACCGGCTGCCAGCCGAGCTTGTGCAGATCGAGGGTGACGGTGTGGGCGGCGTCGAGGCCCTTCAGCCGCTCTCGGTACCGGCCACTGAAGAGCAGGCCGCCCCCGTAGGCGGCGTCGATGTGCAACCGGGCGCCATGGGCGGCGCTCAGGGCGGCGATCTCGGGGAGCGGGTCGATGATCCCGGCGTCGGTGGTACCGGCGGTGGCGGCGACGAGATGCGGACCGGGCAGTTCCGTGAGGGCCTCGTCGAGGGCGGCGGGGTCGAGGGCACCGGCCGGGGCGGGCACGACGACGGGCTCGGGCAGCCCGAGCAGCCAGGCGGCCCTGGGCAGCGAGTGGTGGGCGTTGGCCCCGTGGACCAGCCGGACGCCGGCGCCGTGTGCTTCTCGGGCGAGGAGGAGGGCGAGCTGGTTGGACTCGGTGCCGCCGGTGGTGATCAGGGCGGTGGGGGTTGTGCGGGGCGGGCTCGCGGAGCCGGTCACGGAACCGGTCCCGGAGCCGAAGACCTCCAGCGCGAGTGCTTCCGTCACCAACCCCTCCAACTCCGATGCGCCCGGCGCCTGGTCCCAGGAGTCCAACGAGGGGTTGAGCGCCGAGGCGGCGAGGTCGGCGGCGGTGGCGACGGCGAGGGGCGGGCAGTGGAGGTGGGCTGCGCAGAGGGGGTCCGCGGGGTCGGCGGCGGTCGCTGCGAGGGCCCGGACGAGGGTGTGGAGGGCGTTCGGGTCGCCGTCGGCCGGCAGTACGTCGCCTGCCGCGTCCCGCATGCGCGCGGCCACCGCGTCCGGGCCGCCCGACGGCAGTGGTCCCCCGCGTACCCCGGCGCCCTCGCTCAGCGCGGCGAGCGCGGTGTCGAGCAACGGCCGCAGGGCATGGGGACCTTCCGGGCCTGAAGCGAGCGACGGCTGCGTGCTCATCGGGGCCTCCCGGGCGCTGGGCATGAGGGACTTCCCAGCTTGTACGCGGATGCGCGTTCGCGCCCGAAAAGCCCAATGACCGGAACCCGAAAGGGGGTACTTTCGTGCGGGGAAAGCGTGTCGGACCGGGCGTACAGAGGTTGCCGGAGTAGGGGGCGGCCGTGGGAACCGGCGCCCCCTACGTCGGACGTACTAGCCCTGTCGGCCCTCCCGGACCCGCAAGGCCCGAGCCAGGTCGTCGAGTTGGTCGGCCAGCCTGCGGCGCAGCGCCGGGATCGGGTCGCCGTCGCGCAGGCACTTCTCGCCCAGGCGCAGGGTGTCGGGGTCGACGGAGTGGACCGGGAAGGCGTAGCGGCCGGCGGCGTCGGCGATGGCGGGGCCGCGGCGGGCGGCGAGGGTGACCGCGTCCTTGTAGTAGCGCGGCACGTACTGCTGCACCAGATCGGCCTGTTCGGGCTGCCAGAAGCCCTGGGCGGTCGCGGTGAAGAGGTAGTTGGACAGGTCGGTGCTCTCGTCGGTGGCGAACATGGCTTCCCATGCCCGGGCCTTGGCCGCCTCGTCGGGCAGGGCGGCCCGGCAGCGGGCGGCGCCCTCCTGGCCGGTGGCGCTCGGGTCGCGCTCCAGCTCGGCGGCGATGGCGGTCTCGTCGACGGCGCCGAGCACGGCGAGCCGGCCCAGGACACGCCAGCGCAGCTCGGGGTCGAGTTCGGGTCCGCCGGGCACTGTGCCGTCGGCGAGCCAGGCGGCGATCGTGTCGGGGTGGGCGGCGGCGTCGATGAAGTGGCGCACGGCGATCAGGCGCAGGCCGGGGTTGTCGCCGTCCTCGGTGCGGCGGATGAGGTCGCGGCACAGCGCGGAGAGGGTGGCCAGGGCGGTGGGCCGCTCCTCGGGGGTGAGGTAGCGGTCGGCGACCTGGGCGGTGGCGAAGGCGAGGACGCCCTGTACGACGGCGAGGTCGGTCTCGCGCGGCAGGTGGGCGCGGGCGGCCTCCAGATAGGCGGTGGCGGCCAGTTCGCCGTCACGGACGGCGTCCCGCAGGGCGTTCCAGACGACCGCGCGGGTGAGCGGGTCGGGCAGGCCGGCGAGGCTTGCTCGGACGGTCTCGAAGGACTCGGGGTCGAAGCGGACCTTGGCGTAGGTCAGGTCGCCGTCGTTGAGCAGCAGCAGAGCCGGGCGCTTGCCGATGGGCTGCGGGACGGTCTGCGGGATGTCGAGGTCGATGCGCTCGCGCAGGGTGAGGTGGCCGCCGTTGTCCCCGAGGTCCTCGGTGTACAGGCCGACGGCGACGCGGTGCGGGCGGCTGCCCGCGCGGTCGACGGTGAGGGTGTACGTGCCGTTGTCGCCGGGGGTGACGGTCGGTGTGAGGGTGTCGACGCCGGTGGTGCGCAGCCAGCTGTCGGCCCAGGCGTGCACATCGCGCTCGGTGTTGGCGGCGAGGGAGTCGATGAAGTCGGCGAGGGTGGCGTTGGCGAACTTGTGGCGGGCGAAGTGGGTGTTGATGCCTGCGAGGAAGTCCTTCTCGCCGAGCCAGGTCACGAGTTGACGCAGCGCGGAGGCGCCCTTGGCGTAGGAGATGCCGTCGAAGTTGAGCATGGCGGAGGCCGTGTCGTCGACGGCCTCGGGGGCCACGGGGTGGGTGGAGGGCCGCTGGTCGGCGTCGTAGCCCCAGGACTTGCGGGCGACGCCGAAGTCGACCCAGGTGTCGGTGAAGCGGGTGGCCTCGGCGCAGATCTGGTAGCCCATGTACTCGGCGAAGGACTCGTTCAGCCAGATGTCGTCCCACCAGCGCAGGGTGACGAGGTCGCCGAACCACATGTGGGCCATCTCGTGGGCGATGACCATGGCGCGGGTCTGCCGCTCGGTGTCCGTGACGGCGGAGCGGTAGACGAACTCGTCGCGGAAGGTGACCAGGCCGGGGTTCTCCATGGCGCCGGCGTTGAACTCGGGCACGAAGGCCTGGTCGTAGGAGTCGAAGGGGTAGGGCTCGTCGAACTTCTCGTGGAAGCGGTCGAAGCACTGCCGGGTGACCTGCAGGAGTTCGTCGGCGTCCGCGTCCAGGTAGGGGGCCAGGGAGCGGCGGCAGTGGATGCCGAAGGGCAGGCCGCGGTGCTCGGTACGGACCGAGTGCCAGGGTCCCGCGGCGACCGCGACGAGGTAGGTGGAGATCAGCGGGGTGGCCGCGGCCTGCCAGCGGCCCTCGCCGAGGTGCTCGGTGGTGCCGTTGGCGAGGACGGTCCAGCCCTCGGGCGCGGTGACGGACAGGTCGAAGACGGCCTTGAGGTCCGGCTGGTCGAAGGCGGCGAAGACGCGCTGGACGTCCTCCATGAACAGCTGGGTGTAGGCGTATGTCTCGCCGTCGCTGGGGTCGGTGAAGCGGTGCATGCCCTCGCCGGTGCGGGAGTAGCGCATGGCCGCGTCGAAGCGCAGTTCGTGCTCACCGGCGGTGAGGTTCTTCAGGGGCAGCCTGTTCCCGTCCAGGGTCTCGGGGTCCAGGGGCTGTCCGTCCAGCGTGACGGAGCGCAGCTCGGCCGGCTTGATCTCGACGAACGTGTCCGCGTCGGCGCGCGCCGTGAAGGCGATGACGGTACGGGAGTCGAACGTCTCGTGCCCGGTCGTCAGATCGAGTTCGATCGTGTAGCGATGGACGTCGAGGAGCTGGGCACGGGTCTGCGCTTCGTCGCGCGTCAGTACGGACATGCACGACATGCTGCCTGATGCCGCAGACCAGGCACAGGGGTGGATCACTACGTGCGCTATGTCCGATTTCTTGCGGCCGTTCTGTCCGGTTCCCGCCCGGCGTTCCGTGCGTCCCCGGCCGCTGCCAGGTCAGGTGTCAGGCCAGGTGTCAGGTCAGGTCCTTGGCCGATGTGGCGGCGGTGTTGTCCCGCTGGGTCGGGACGCGGGCGTCGGGGTGCGGCAGGGTGGGGCGCGGTGGGGGTTCCTGGACGTCGGTGTGGTCCTTGACCAGGGCCCGCAACTCGCGGACCTCCTCCTCCAGGGCGCGGTGGCGCTGGTAGGCGTCGTACAGGTAGCGGACCTTGGTGCGCAGCGCCCAGGGGTCGGTGGGCTTCAGGACCAGGTCGGCGACGCCGAGCCCGAAGGCGGTGGCTGTCAGTTCGTGGTCCGCGCCGAAGCCGGTGAGCAGGATGACCGGTATGTTCTGGGTCTGTTCCACGCGCCGCATGTACCGCACCACGTCCAGGCCGCTGACGCCGGGCATCCGGACGTCCAGGAGCAGCAGGCCGACCTGGCCGCGGAGCACCTGCTTGAGCGCCTCGTCACCGTTGGTGGCGCGGGCGAGCCGGTAGCCCAGCGGGGCCAGGGCGCTCTCCAGGGCGTACAGGGTTTCCTCGTGGTCGTCGACGATGAGGATCTTGGCATCCGACGGCATGGCCCGACGTCCCTCCCGCATGGACTTCCAGGATATGTCCGGGCGCTGACGGGGAGTGCGTGTCAGTTGGCATGGAGTGCACAGCGCAGCATGCCCCGCGCGGGGCGCCGTGTCACTCCCTCGGGAGGGCCCGGTCTGGGTCCTGTCGCCAGATTCGTGTCGCCCGCCCGGAGACGGGCTTGGAGGGGGGGCCTGGAGGGCGGGCCTGGAGGCGTCATGGGGGTGGCCCCCCCCCGCGCGAGGTTGTTCGAGCGTGGGTGGGCGAGCGTGCGATCGCAAGGCGCCTGAGCGCCCTCGCTGCGGGCGCCCCCGCGCGAGCCTGGCGAAGCTCGGTTCGCGCGTGCGGAGGAGCCACGTGGGCGGTTCGGCAACGGGGCGAGCGTGCGTGCCGGACGCCGCCAGGCAGGCGGGAATGCGGCGACAGGGCCCAGGTCAGTTCGCCGTGGGCGCAGCGTCGTTGACCGTGTCCTCGGCGATGCTTTCGTGGTGCCGGATCACCTCGGCGATGATGAAGCCCAGGAACTTCTCGGCGAACGCCGGGTCGAGCTTGGCGTTCTCGGCGAGGGTGCGCAGCCGGGCGATCTGGCGGGCCTCGCGGGCGGGGTCGGCGGGCGGGAGCTGGTGCCGGGCCTTGAGATGGCCGACCTGCTGGGTGCACTTGAAGCGTTCGGCGAGCATGTGGACGACGGCCGCGTCGATGTTGTCGATGCTGTCGCGCAGCCGGGCGAGTTCCTCACGGACCGCGGGGTCGACATCACCTGGGGACGTGTTGCTGGTCATGAGGGCTCAGCCTACGGGGCCGCCTGGGCTGGTCATTCGTTCGATCCGGGGCGGGGCGGGGCGGGTCGTCGGGGTCGGGGACCTGGTTGCTCCGGCCGCCGGGCACGGTGCGTCAGTGGCGGGACCCGCGGCTTCGTGTGGATCAACGGCTTCGACATCGGCCGCCACTGGTCGGCCGGCCCACAGCGCTCGCTGTATGTCCCGGGCTGTCCTGGGCCCGTGCTGCGGAGGGCCGCGACGAGGTGTGGGTGCTGGAGCCGGCGGGGACGGCCCGGTGGGGTTCCGGCGAGGCGGGTGCCCCGGTGCTCCGGGCCGTCTGACGCACGGGGGTGCGCCGGTTGCCTACAGCGCGGACGCCGCTCGGGCGATGTCCTTGGCGAAGTGGCTGACCTCGGTGTAGATGCCGGGCACACCGGTGCGGGCGCAGCCGTCGCCCCAGCTGACGATGCCGACCTGGATCCACTTACCGGCGTCGTCCTTACGGAACATGGGGCCACCGGAGTCGCCCTGGCAGGTGTCGATGCCGCCGCTCTGCCAGCCGGCGCACAGTTCCTCCTTCGACACGAGCTGGTTTCCGTAGTGCCGCTTGCACACGCGGTCGGCGACGAAGGGAACAGTGGCCTTACGGAGCTTGGTCGTGCCCGTGCCGGCTCCCTCCTGTGTGTCGCCCCACCCGGCGATCGTGAACATGCCGCGGTTGTACTGGTCCGTCGTGGCGATCTTCAGCGTCGGCTTGTCGATGGGCCGGGCGAGCTTGATCAGCGCCCAGTCCTTGCCGGAGCCGTTGTAGCCCGTGGCCACCTTGACCTTGGTCGACTTGACCTTGATCGCGGCGGAGGAGTTGAGGTCGTTGACACCCGCGGTGACGGTGATGCTGGTGTTGTTGCCGGAGCCCTCCATGCAGTGGGCCGCGGTCAGCACGACGTCCTTCTTGTAGAGCGCCCCGCCGCAGCCCATCGACAGATGGACCATGAACGGGAACTCGTTCTGCGTGGCAGCCGTTCCACCGACGACACGGGTGGACGCGGCCTGCGCGGCGACGGGCTGGAGGGAGGCGACCGCGAGTGCGACAGCACCTGCCGCCGCGGCTCTCTTCGCCCAGTAGAGGCCGCTTCTCCGGGATATGTGATGGCTCAACATTCGTCCTTTCGCGGGGGGTTGGGCGACCCGGAGTATGAAGATCGAGGGGCGTGCATGACAAGGACGGATCTCACGTCCCGGGCATGGAACCTCACCAGGGAAAATCCCCTCACATCCCCGTAGAGTGGAATCGGGTTCAAGGCGTCTTGGGGGTAAGGGCGTGGCGAACGGCGGACCGGTCCAGCACGGCTTCCCGCACCTGGAGACGGTGCGGGCCTCGATCACCGCGCTCTACAGACGGCTGTCCTACGACACCGTCCAGACGTTCGCGACCAGCGTGGCGCCGGCCGACGTGGCCTTCTGCGACACGGACGATCTCTATCTGGGCGCGCAGCGGGTGGCCCGTGAGCTGGTGCGGCACTACCGGCTGCCGGACGCCCGGCTGATCGTCAGCTTCCGGGAGATGTCCCACGCGGCGAACGTCGAACTCGCCGCCGGGCCTGAGTACTTCGTCGAGTTGAACGACCGTTTCCGCACCCATCGCCGGGACATCGGCGCGGCCCTCGCCCACGAGGTGATGCATGTGTATCTGCACCGCCTCGACCTGTCATTCCCCGGCACACGCGACAACGAGATCCTCACGGACACGGCGACGACGTATCTGGGCGCGGGCTGGCTGCTCCTCGACGCCTACCGGGAGGACTCGGCGTCCTCGCAGAAGCTGGGCTATCTGACGCCGGAGGAGTTCGGGTACGTCCTCGCCAAGCGGGCGCTGGTCTTCGCCGAGGACCCGTCGGTGTGGTTCACCAGCCCCCAGGCCTACACGGCGTATGTGAAGGGCATGGCCGAGGCCCGCCGGGACGAACAGCAGCCCCCGCTGACGGCCGCCGGCTGGGCGGGCCGCCGCCGCTACGCCCGTGATCGGCGGCATGCGCAGGACCAGCACGGGGCCGGTCCGCAGCCGGGGGTTCCGTATACGTTCACGCCGGACGGGCGGGGGCCGCTGGGGGTGTCGTTTCCGTGTCCGACGTGTCAGCAGCGGATCCGGGTGCCGGTGCGGGGGCGGGTTCGGGCGCGGTGTGGGTTGTGCCGGACGGTGCTTGAGTGCGACACCTGAGCGCCTGATGGGGTGCGGGCGCGCCCCTTTTTTTGGGGGGGGCGTTCCTCCTACGCCCCGTACACCTGTCCCGGCACCTCCGCCTTCCCCAGCAACTTCAGCGCCGTCTCCCCCGCTTCCTTCGGCGTCCACCGCGCCCTCTTGTCCGCCGTCGGACCCGCCCTCCACCCTTCCATCACCGTGATCCGCCCGCCCTCCGCCTCGAAGACCCGGCCCGTCACTCCCCCGCTCGCCACCGAGCCCAGCCAGACGACCAGGGGGGAGACGTTCTCCGGGGCCATGGCATCGAAGCCGGAGTCAGGGGCCGCCATGGACTCCGCGAAGGTGTGCTCCGTCATGCGGGTGCGCGCCGCCGGGGCGATCGCGTTGACCTGGACGCCGTAGCGGGCCAGTTCGGCCGCCGCGACCAGGGTGAGCCCGATGATCCCGGCCTTCGCGGCGCTGTAGTTCGCCTGCCCGAGCGAGCCCAACAGCCCCGCGCCGCTGCTCGTGTTGACGACCCGGGCGACCGGCATTCGCCCCGCCTTCGCCTCCGCCCGCCAGTACGCGGCCGCGTGCTTGAGGGGCAGGAAGTGGCCCTTGAGGTGGACGCGTACGACAGCGTCCCAGTCGTCCTCGTCGAGGTTGACCAGCATCCGGTCACGCAGGAACCCGGCGTTGTTGACGAGCGTGTCGAGGCGGCCGTACGTCTCCACCGCGGCTGCCACCAGGGATGCCGCGCCGGCACTGGTCGCCACGTCACCGGCATGCGCGATGGCCTCACCGCCGGCCGCGCGGATCTCGTCGACCACGCGCTGGGCAGGGTTGTCCGCGGCGACCCGCCGGGTGGGAGTGTCGCCGACCACGCCCCGCGCCGGACGGTCGCCGGCCACCTCACGAGCAGGACCATCCGCGGCCACCCCCCACGCAGAACCGTCCGCGGCCACCCCCCGCACAGGACCATCCGCGGCCACCCCCCGCGCCGGACTACCGCCAGCCACCCCCCGCACAGGCCCATCACCGACCACCCCCCGCACAGCACTGCCCCCAGCCCCCTCCCCAACCCCCCCGCTCCCGCCCCCACCCAGCTCCCCGTCCACCCCGACACCGAGGTCGTTGACCACGACCCTCGCCCCCTCCGCGGCGAACGCGAGCGCATGCGCGCGCCCGAGGCCGCGGCCCGCCCCGGTGACGACGACGACCCGTCCTTCACACATCCGGCTCATGTCATGCCTCCTTGTTGACCGTTGCGGCGTCCAGGAACGCGGGCCGCTCACCCCCGCCGTGCACGAGCAGGCTCGCCCCGCTGATGTACGCGGCGGCCTCGGAGGCGAGGAAGACGGCCGCCGCGCCCACGTCGGCCGGTTCGGCGAGGCGGCCGAGGGGGACGGTGCGGGAGACACCGGCGATGCCGTCGTCGCCGCCGTAGTGGAGGTGGGCCAGTTCGGTACGGACCATGCCGACGACCAGCGTGTTGACCCTGACCTCCGGCGCCCACTCCACGGCCATCGAACGGGCCAGGCTCTCCAGCCCGGCCTTCGCCGCCCCGTACGCCGCCGACCCGGGCGACGGCCGCCCCCCGCTGACGCTGCCGACCATCACCACCGACCCTCGCACGCGCTTCAGCTGCTCGTACGCGGCCAGGGAAGCCGTCAGCGGCGCGACGAGGTTCAGCTCGATGACGCGCGCGTGCCGCTCGGCGTCCGCCTCCGTCAACCGTCGGTACGGTGTGCCACCCGCGTTGTTGACGAGGACGTCCACGCGGGGCAGGGCCGCGAAGAAGGCCCGTACGGCGTCCGGGTCACGAAGGTCGAGCGGTCTGAACTCGACTTCGGGGAAAGGGACTTCGGGTGGTCTGCGCGCACAGACCACGACCACCGCGCCCGCCTCGGCGAAGGCCTTCGCCACCCCTGCGCCGACGCCCCGCGTACCCCCCGTGACGACAACTACCTTCCCGTCCAGCCCCATTCGCGGCTACCCTTCACCTAACAAATGTTTGGTGGAAAGGTAGCTGATGCGACCATGGGTGTCTCCACCTCGTCCCCGGAAAAGGGGCCCGGAAAAGAGGGAATCGCCGTCGTCACGGTCGACTTCCCACCGGTGAACGCCCTGCCGGTGGCCGGCTGGTTCGCGCTGGCCGACGCGGTGCGCGGGGCCGGCCGCGACCCGGAGGTCCGATGCGTGGTGCTGGCCGCCGAGGGGCGGGGGTTCAACGCGGGCGTGGACATCAAGGAGATACAGGCGCACGGGCAGAGCGCGCTGGTCGGCGCCAACCGGGGTTGCTTCGCGGCCTTTTCAGCCGTGTACGAGTGCGAGGTGCCCGTGGTGGCGGCGGTGCAGGGCTTCTGCCTGGGCGGGGGGATCGGACTCGTGGGAAATGCGGATGTGATCGTGGCGAGCGAGGACGCCACCTTCGGACTGCCCGAACTGGACCGTGGAGCGCTGGGCGCCGCGACCCACCTGGCCCGGCTGGTCCCGCAGCACCTGATGCGCGCCCTGTACTACACCTCGCGCACGGCGAGCGCGGCCGAACTGCACGCACACGGCTCGGTGTGGCGAGTGGTGCCGCGTGACGAACTGCGGGCCGCCGCTCTCGACCTGGCCCGCGAGATAGCCGCCAAGGACGGGGAGCTGCTCCGCCTGGCCAAGGCCGCCATCAACGGCATCGACCCGGTGGACGTGCGCCGCAGCTACCGCTTCGAGCAGGGGTTCACCTTCGAGGCGAGCGTGAGCGGGGTGGGCGACCGGGTTCGCGACGCCTTTGGAAAGGAGGGTGACTGAGTGGACGACAAGACGATGACCGCCGACGAGGCCGTCTCCCGGCTGGAGAGCGGCATGACACTCGGCATCGGCGGCTGGGGCTCGCGCCGCAAGCCGATGGCCCTGGTGAGAGCACTGCTGCGGTCCGGAATCACCGGCCTCACGGTCGTGTCGTACGGCGGCCCGGACGTCGGCATGCTCGCCGCCGCCGGACGGATCCGCAAACTGGTCGCCCCCTTCGTCACCCTCGACTCCATCCCCCTGGAACCGCACTTCCGGGCGGCCCGCGAGCGCGGGGCGTTCGAAATGATGGAGATCGACGAGGCGATGTTCATGTGGGGACTGCACGCCGCGGCGAACCGGCTGCCCTTCCTGCCCGTGCGGGCCGGGATCGGCTCGGACGTGATGCGGGTCAACCCGGGCCTGCGGACGGTGACTTCTCCGTACGACGACGGGGAGACGTTCGTGGCCGTGCCCGCCCTGCACCTGGACGCGGCCATGGTCCACGTCAACCGCGCCGACCGGCGGGGCAACGGCCAGTATCTGGGGCCCGACCCGTACTTCGACGACCTGTTCTGTGAGGCGGCGGACGCGGCGTTCGTCTCTTGCGAGCGGATCGTGGACACCGCCGAGCTGACCAAGGAGGTCGCACCCCAGACTCTGCTGATCAAACGCCATACGGTGACGGGCGTGGTCGAGGCGCCGGGCGGCGCGCACTTCACGTCCTGCGCGCCTGACTACGGGCGGGACGAGGCGTTTCAGAAGCAGTATGCGAGCACGCCGTGGGCGGAGTTCGCCGAGCGATTCCTCAACGGGCCCGAGGAGGAGGGGACATGACCGCTACGCGGAATGAGCACTGCGTGATCGCCTGCGCCGAGGCCTGGCGCGACAACGGGGAGGTGCTGGCCAGCCCGATGGGCCTGATCCCGTCCATCGGTGCCCGGCTCGCGCGCCGCACCTTCTCGCCGGACCTGCTGATGACCGACGGCGAGGCAATGCTGGTCGCCCCGGACGGCACCGTCGAGGGCTGGCTTCCGTACCGGCAGCATCTCGCCCTGGTCACCGGCGGCCGACGGCACGTGATGATGGGCGCGAGCCAGATCGACCGGTACGGCAACCAGAACATCTCCTGCATCGGCGACTGGGCGAAGCCGAAGCGCCAGCTGCTCGGCGTGCGCGGAGCACCGGTCAACACGCTCAACAACCCCACCAGTTACTGGATCCCGAAGCACTCCCGGCGGGTCTTCGTCGAGAAGGTCGACATGGTGTGCGGAGTCGGATACGACCACGCCGGCGACGCCCGCTACCACCGCATCCCCCGGGTCGTCTCCGACCTCGGCGTCTTCGACTTCGGCACACCCGACCACACCATGCGTCTGGTCTCGCTCCACCCTGGAGTCACCCTGGAGCAGGTCAGGGAGGCGACGGCGTTCGAGCTGACCGTCCCGGACGACGTACCGCGGTCCCGGCCACCCACCGCCGAGGAGCTACGGCTCATCCGCGAGGTCATCGACCCGGGGAACACGCGTGCCCGGGAGGTCGCCGCGTGATGGAGACGCCGCTGACCCGGCTGGTCGGGGTCCGCCACCCGATCGTGCAGACGGGGATGGGCTGGGTGGCGGGCCCCCGGCTGGTCTCGGCGACGGCGAACGCGGGAGCGCTGGGCATCCTGGCCTCCGCGACGATGACGGTCGACCGGCTGCGTGCGGCGATACGGGAGGTCAAGTCCCGTACGGACGCGCCGTTCGGGGTGAACCTCAGGGCGGACGCCTCGGACGCCGGGGACCGGGTGAGCGTCGTGATCGACGAGGGTGTGCGGGTCGCCTCCTTCGCCCTGGCGCCCTCCCGGGAGCTGATGGCCGAGCTCAAGGGCGCGGGCATGGTCGTGATCCCTTCGATCGGCGCGCGGCGGCATGCCGAGAAGGTCGCCGACTGGGGTGCGGACGCGGTGATCGTGCAGGGCGGCGAGGGGGGCGGGCACACCGGCGAGGTGGCGACGACGGTGCTGCTGCCGCAGGTGGTGGACGCCGTGGACATACCGGTCGTGGCGGCGGGCGGCTTCTTCGACGGGCGGGGACTGGCCGCGGCGCTGGCCTATGGGGCGGCGGGCATCGCCATGGGTACGCGGTTCCTGCTGACGTCGGACTCGACGGTGCCGGACCCGGTGAAGGCGCGGTATCTGGCGGCGACCGTACGGGACGTCACGGTCACCACGGCCGTGGACGGCCTGCCCCACCGCATGCTGCGCACGGACCTGGTCGAGGCCCTGGAGCGCTCCGGCCGAACGAGGGCTCTCCTCCAGGCGGTCCGCAGGGCGGCGGGCTACCGGAAGCTGTCCGGCACGAGCTGGCGCCGGATGTTCCAGGACGGCCGTGCGCTCAGACACGGCAAGGACCTGACCTGGAGCCAGGTCCTGCTCGCCGCGAACACGCCGATGCTGCTGAAGGCGTCCATGGTGGACGGCCGTACGGATCTGGGGGTGATGGCGTCCGGGCAGGTGGCCGGGGTGATCGCCGACCTGCCGTCGTGCGCGGAGCTGGTGGAGCGGATCATGAAGGAGGCGGAGGAGGCACGGGAGCGACTCGCGGGCTGCTAGCGCGGCACTCCCGTGGGCGGCTCACAACCTCTCGATGATCGTCACATTGGCCTGTCCGCCGCCCTCACACATCGTCTGAAGCCCGAACCGACCGCCCGTACGCTCCAGTTCATGCAGCAGGGTCGTCATCAGCCTGACCCCCGTCGCCCCCAGCGGATGCCCCAGAGCAATCGCGCCGCCGTTGACATTGACCTTGTCAGGATCCGCGCCGGTCTCCTTCAGCCAGGCCAGGACGACCGGCGCGAAGGCCTCGTTGATCTCGACGAGATCGATGTCATGGATCGACAGACCGGTCTTCTTCAGGGCGTGGGCGGTGGCGGGTATGGGGGCGGTGAGCATGCGGATGGGATCCTCACCGCGCACCGAGAGATGGTGCACCCGGGCCCGGGGCGTGAGCCCATGCTCGCGCACCGCCCGCTCCGAGGCCAGCAGCATCGCCGCCGCGCCGTCTGAGACCTGTGAGGAACAGGCCGCCGTGATCGTGCCGCCGTCGATGACCGGCTTCAGCCCGGCCATCTTCTCCAGCGAGGTGTCCCGGCGCGGCCCCTCGTCCACGGCGACCCGCCCGTACGGCACGACCTCCCGCTCGAAGCGCCCCTCGTCGATGGCGCGCAGCGCCCGCCGGTGCGAGCGCAGCGCGAACTCCTCCTGGTCCCGCCGGCTGATCCCCCACTTGCCGGCGATCATCTCGGCGCCGACCAACTGGTTCACCGGCTTCTCCCCGTACCGCGCCCGCCAGCCCTCACTGCCCGCGAAGGGACCCGCGGTGAGCCCCAGCGGCTCGGCGGCCTGCCGGGTGGCGAAGGCGATGGGGATCATCGACATGTTCTGCACACCGCCGGCGACCACCAGGTCCTGGGTGCCGGACAGCACGCCCTGCGCGGCGAAGTGCACGGCCTGCTGCGAGGACCCGCACTGCCGGTCCACGGTCACCCCCGGCACCTCCTCGGGCAGCCCCGCCGCCAGCCAGCAGGTCCGGGCGATGTCCCCGGCCTGCGGTCCGACGGCGTCCAGGCAGCCGAGGACGACGTCCTCGACGGCGGCCGGATCGACGTCCGCGCGCGTCACGAGCGCCTTCAGCACATGCGCGCCCAGGTCGGCCGGATGGACCTCGCTGAGCCCTCCTCCGCGCCGTCCGACGGGCGTACGGACCGCTTCGACGATGTAGGCCTCGGCCATGGCGACTCCCTCGCAGATAAGGGCACATCAACGGCTATGCACGTACGGCGATCCCGTCCAGCACCATCGACAGGTACTGCCGGGCGATCTCCTCGGGGGTGTGCTGTCCGCCGGGCCGGTACCAGGACGCGGCGACCCACACCGTGTCCCGCACGAACCGGTAGGTGAGCCGGACGTCGAGGTCGGCCCGGAACACCTCGGCCGCCACCCCGCGCTCCAGCGTGGACAGCCACGCCTTTTCGAACTTGCGCTGTGACTCGGCGAGGAACGCGAACCGCTCCTGTGCCACCAGTTGCCGGTTCTCCTTCTGGTAGATCGCCACGGCGGCCCGGTGCCGGTCGATCTCCCGGAACGACTCGGTGACCAGCGCCTGAAGCGTCTCGCGCGGGCCCAGCTCGGCCTCCAGGACGGCGTCGTAGCCGTTCCACAGCTCGTCGAGGAAGGTCCGCAGGATCTCCTCGAGCATCGACTCCTTGGAGTCGAAGTGGTAGTAGAGGCTGCCCGCGAGCATGCCCGCGTGGTCGGCGATCTTGCGTACGGTGGTGGCGTTGTAGCCCTGCTCGGCGAAGACCTCGGCGGCGGTGTCGAGGAGTTCGCGACGGCGATCTTGAGCGGCGGCAGCCGCGGGTGACCTCGTGGCGGCGGCCGCGGGCTTTCCGGCGGCGGTCACCTGGGGCTTCTTCTTGGTCGGCACGGGGTCCATTGTCGTCCTAGGCGTGCTGGCTGCTGACGGAGACGATCTCTCCGGTCATGTACGAGGAGTAGTCCGAGGCCAGGAAGACGATCACGTTGGCCACTTCCCAGGGCTCGGCGTACCGCCCGAAGGCCTCGCGGGCGGTCAGTTCCTGAAGCAGTTCGGGGGTCGTCACCCTGGCCAGGTGCGGGTGCATGGCGAGGCTCGGCGACACCGCGTTGACCCGCACCCCGTACTCGGCCGCCTCGATCGCCGCGCACCGGGTCAGCGCCATCACGCCCGCCTTCGCGGCCGCGTAGTGCGCCTGTCCGGCCTGGGCGCGCCAGCCGACGACGGAGGCGTTGTTGACGATCACGCCGCCGCCGGTGTCGCGCAGGTGGCGCAGGGCGGCCCGGGTGCAGCGGAAGGTGCCGTTCAGGGTCACGTCGAGGACCTTCGACCACTGTTCGTCGGTCATGTCCACGAGCGGCGAGGTCCCGCCCAGGCCCGCGTTGTTGACGACGACGTCGAGCCTGCCGTGTTCCCGCACTGCGGTGGCGAACAGCGCCCGCACCTGCGTCTCGTCGGTGACGTCGCACACGGCGGAGGTGACCGCGCCCTCGAACTCCCGGGCCAGTTCCGCCTCGCACTCCTTCAGCCGCCGTGCGTGCGCGTCGCTGATCAGCACGCGCGCGCCCTCTTCGAGGAAGCGGCGCGCGGTCGCCCCGCCGATGCCCGCACCGGCCGCCGCGGTGATGACGGCCGTGCGCCCGCGAAGCAGTCCGTGCCCGGGAACGTACGTCGGCGTCTCGACGTTTGTCATAGCAGCACGCTAACCTACCAAACACTTGTTAGGGAAGACCAAGGCCTGTTGGACCCCGAGGGAGGAGGGCGACCGTGGACCTGACCCATTCCACCGCCGACGAGGCGTTCCGCGCCGAGGCCCGCGCCTGGCTGCACGCGCATGTGCCGCCCGATCCGCTCCCCTCCCTGGAGACGGAGGAGGGCTTCGCGGCGCACCGGGCCTGGGAGGCCGAGCTGGCCGCGGACGGCTGGTCGGTGGTGAACTGGCCGGTGGCGTACGGCGGTCGGGACGGCTCACTCGTACGGTGGCTGCTGTTCGAGGAGGAGTACTACGCGGCGGGCGCGCCGGGCCGCGTCAGTCAGAACGGCGTCAGCCTCTTGGCCCCGACCCTCTTCGACCATGGCACGCAGGAGCAACGCGCCCGTGTGCTCCCGTCGATGGCCACCGGCGAGGTGATCTGGGCGCAGGCCTGGTCGGAGCCGGAAGCGGGCTCGGATCTGGCCTCGCTCCGGTCGAAGGCCGTGCGCACGGACGGCGGCTGGCTGCTGTCGGGACAGAAGACCTGGTCCTCGCGCGCCGCCTTCGCCGACCGCGCCTTCGGCCTGTTCCGCACCGACCCGCACACCCCGAAGCCCCACCAGGGCCTGACCTATCTGATGTTCGACCTGCGCGCCCCCGGCGTCACGGTCCGTCCCATCGCCCGCCTCGACGGCAAGCCCGCGTTCGCCGAGCTGTTCCTGGACGAGGTGTTCGTGCCGGACGAGGACATGATCGGCGCACCGGGCCAGGGCTGGCGGATCGCGATGTCGACGGCGGGCAACGAACGCGGTCTGATGCTCCGCTCCCCCGGCCGCTTCCTCGCGAGCGCCGACCGCCTGCACCGCCTCTGGCGGTCCGAGGGCAGCCCGGAGAGCGCGCGGAAGGGCGTGGCCGACGCCCTGATCGGCGCCCGCGCCTACCAGCTGTTCACCTATGCCGCCGCCTCCCGCTTCCTCGACGGCGAGTCGCTCGGCCCGGAGTCCAGCCTGAACAAGGTCTTCTGGTCGGAGTACGACATCGCCCTGCACGAGACGGCCCTCGACCTCCTCGGCGCCGAGGGCGAGCCGGCGGACACCGACTGGTCCGAGCGCTACGTCTTCTCCCTGGCCGGCCCCATCTACGCGGGGACGAACGAGATCCAGCGCGACATCATCGCCGAGCGCCTGCTCGGCCTGCCGAAGGGACGACGCTGATGAGGTTCCTCCTCGACGCCGAGCAGCGCGCCTTCGCCGACTCGCTGGACGCGATGCTGACGGCGGCGGACACCGCGTCGGCGGTGCGGGACTGGAGCCGGGGCGAGCACTCCCGTGGCCGTGCGCTGTGGTCCCGTATCGCCGACGCGGGAGTCTTCGCGCTGGCGGTTCCCGAGGCCTACGAGGGACTGGGCCCCCGGCCCGTCGAACTCGCCGTCGCCTTCGTGGAGTTGGGGCGCCACGCGGTACCGGGCCCCCTGGTGGAGACGGTCACGGCGGCGGCCCTGCTCGCCGGGCTGGCGGACCCCGGCCCGGCCAAACGGCTCCTGCCGGCGCTGGCCGCGGGGGACGCCATGGCGACGCTGGCGTGGACGGCGCCGTACGCCCTGGACGGCGACGCGGCCACCACCCACCTCGCACTCACCCCCGACGGCCTGTACCTCTCCCCCGGCCATGGCCCCGTGCGCCCCTCCCTGGACCCGGCTCGCCGCCTCACTCCCCTCGCCCCCGGCGGCGAACTCCTCAGCCCCGACCCACCCACCGCCCACGCCCTCAGCTACGCCCGTCTGACCACCGCCGCCCAAGCCCTCGGCGTCGGTCTGGCGCTCCTCGGCAGAACCGTCGCCCACGTCAAGCGGCGGACCCAGTTCGGCGTCCCCATCGGCTCGTTCCAGGCCGTGAAGCATCGGCTCGCCGACGCGAAGATCGGCCTGGAGTTCGCCCGGCCCCTCGTCCTCGGCGCCGCGCTCACCCTGGATCCGGCCGATGTCGCCGCCGCCAAGGTCGCCGCCTGCGAGGCCGCGTACGCGACCGCCCGTACCGCCCTCCAGTTGCACGGCGCGATCGGCTACACGGCGGAGTACGACCTGTCGCTGTGGCTGACGAAGGCCCGTGCCCTGCGGACCGCCTGGGGCAGCCCGGACGCATGCAGGGACACGGTGCTCAGTGGTGGTGATCGCCGCTGGTGATCTCGCGGTACTCCTCCACCGTCGGCTTGGTGATCCGCGACCGGGGACCGAACATCGCCTGCGCCAGCCGGGCCCGCACCCGCTGGGAATGGGTGACCCGACGCCGGACGCCGTTCGCGTCGACGCGCGGGCCGATCTCGTACGGCGGATGCTCCTCGTGCTGGGTGAGGGTGAACAGCTGCCCCTGGCTGAGCGGCTCGTGGACCTCGATGTACTCGCCCTGCGGCAGCCGTTTGACGGTGCCCGTCTCCCTGCCGTGCAGCACCTTGTCCCGGTCCCGGCGCTGCAGTCCGAGACAGACGCGCTTGGTCACCATGTAGGTGACGACCGGCACCACGAAGACCGCGACCCGCACGAACCAGGTGATCGAGTTGATGGACAGATGCAGATGCGTGGCCACGATGTCGTTGCCGCCGCCGATCAGCAGCACCGCGTACAGGCTCAGCCAGGCCGCGCCGAGTCCGGTGCGCACGGGCATGTTGCGGGGCCGGTCGAGGATGTGGTGCTCACGTCTGTCACCGGTGACCCACGCCTCCAGGAAGGGGTACAGGCCGATCGCGAGCAGGATCAGCGGGAAGAGCGAGAAGGGGATGAAGACGCCCAGTTCCAGGGTGTGGCCCCAGGCGTTGAGCTCCCATCCCGGCATCACCCGGATCAGGCCCTCGGAGAAGCCCAGGTACCAGTCGGGCTGGGCGCCCGTGGTGACCAGATCGGGGCGGTAGGGCCCGAAGGCCCACACGGGGTTGATGCTGGCGACGCCACCCATGAGCGCCAGCACACCGAAGACGAGGAAGAAGAAGCCGCCCGCCTTGGCCATGTACACCGGCAGGAAGGGCATGCCGACGACCGACTTCTGGTCACGGCCGGGACCCGGGTACTGCGTGTGCTTGTGGTAGAAGACCAGGATCAGATGGGCGGCCACCAGTGCCAGCATGATCCCGGGCAGCAGCAGGATGTGGATCGGGTACAGCCGCGCGATGAAGTCCTCCCCGGGGAACTCCCCGCCGAAGAGGAAGAGCGCCACATACGTCCCCACGATCGGGATGGACAGGATGGCGCCGTGCGCGAACCGCAGGCCGGTGCCGGACAGCAGGTCGTCGGGGAGGGAGTAGCCGGTCAGGCCGGTGATGATGCCGAGCATCAGCAGGGTCCAGCCGAACAGCCAGTTCAGCTCGCGCGGCTTGCGGAAGGCGCCGGTGAAGAACACCCGCATCATGTGCACCAGCATGCCGGTGACGAAGACCAGCGCCGCCCAGTGGTGGATCTGCCGGATGAGCAGCCCGCCGCGCACATCGAAGCTGATGTCGAGCGTGGACTCGTACGCCCTGGTCATCAGGACGCCGTTGAGGGGCTCATAGGTGCCGTTGTAGACGACCTCGTTGGTGCTCGGGTCGAAGAACAGGGTGAGGTAGACGCCGGTAATGATCAGTACGAGGAAGCTGTAGAGGCAGACCTCACCCAGCATGAAGGACCAGTGGTCCGGGAAGACCTTGCGCATGTTGGCCTTGGCCAGCGCGTACAGCCCCAGCCGTCCGTCGGCCCAGTCGGCGATCCGCTCACCCTTGCCCGGCGGCGCGGACCGCCGTGCCGCCGCCGACTCGTTCCCCGTTCGTGCGCCGTCCATACGTCGTCGCCTCCCCGCCGGATCACTTCAGGGTGACATGGGGGTACGGGCTGAGCCAACGGGTCGGACACCTCGATTCGCACGTCAGTGCGGCCGTACGATGCCCTGCGCCCGCGCCGCCACCAGCCACTTCGGGAACTCCCCGACCAGACGGTCGTAGAGCTCGGCGTCGGAGACGGTCCGCGGATCCGAACCGGCGTGGAAGAATCCGGCGTTGTCGATCACCCGTCTGTCCGGCACCGCCAGCTCGTCGAGTTTGCGCAGGAAGTCGAACTGCTTGCTGGTGGCGTCCCCGAACCCGATGAACTGCCAGAACAGCGGGAGCCTGGCCGCCTTGCACACGTACCGTTCGGCGGCGAGCTTGTTGATGGGGCCGCCGTCGGTCTGGAACACCACCAGGGCGGGGTCCGTGGAGCCGCTGTCCAGGTAGTGGTCGATGACGGCGTCCATGGCCAGGTGGTAGCTGGTCTTGCCCATGTGGCCGAGCCCGGACACGATCCGCTCGATCCGCCCCCGGTGGTCGGCCAGCGCGATGTCGGTGACGGCGTCGACATCGGTGGAGAAGAACACCACGGGCACGGTCCCGTCGTCGTCGAAGTGCGCCGACAGGCCGAGCACCCGGTCGGCGAGCGCCTGCACGCTGCCGTCCTTGTAGTACGGCTTCATCGACCCGGAGTAGTCGACCACCAGATAGACCGCGGCCCGCACCCCGTCCAGCCCGTGCTTCCGGAGCGACACCCCGGCGCTCTTGTACAGACTGACCAGCGCGGGCGCGGTCTCCTCCACCTTGCTGAGACTGATCGCCGCCATCCGGACTCCCCCTCGCGCAGCACACCGGGTGCCGAGATTACGACACCACGGGACCCGCCCCTCCCGCCGCCCACAGGTGTTCGATACTTTTATCCGCCGCCGTCCCCACCGGCTCACCGTTCGTCCAGTCCCCCGAGGAGCCGGCTGTGGAGCCCGAGTCCACCGAAACCACCGAGTCCGCCGTCACCACCTGCTATCGCCACCCCAAGGTGGAGTCCCATGTCCGCTGCACCCGCTGCGACCGGTACATCTGCCCGGACTGCATGCGGGAGGCGGCGGTGGGCCACCAGTGCGTGGAGTGCGTGAAGGAGGGCGCGCGTTCGATACGGCAGGCCCGGACGGTCGTCGGCGGGCGGATCGCCGCGACACCGCTGGTGACCTCGGTGCTCATCGGGCTGAACGTCCTCGCCTATCTGGCCGAGGTCGTGCGCCCGGAGATCCTGGACCGGTTCGCGATGCTCAGCGCCCGGCTGGTCGGGCCGGACGGCGGCTACTACGTCTACCAGTCCGGTTACCCGTCGGACTTCCACGCCGAGGGCCTGGTCGCCGGGCAGTGGGAGCGGCTGCTGACTGCAGGCTTCCTGCATCTGCCGCCGACGGAGGGCACCTTCGGGCTGCTGCACATCGTGATGAACATGGTCTCGCTCTGGCAGCTCGGCCGGGTCGTGGAGCCCATGCTGGGCCGGGTCCGGTACATCGCCCTCTATCTGCTGTCCACGCTGGGCGGATCGGTGTTCGTGCTGCTGCTCACCGCCGTCAACGTCGAGTCGGTCGGCGCGTCGGGCGCGATCTTCGGCCTGGGTGCCGCGTACTACGTCCTCGCCCGCCGGGTCGGCGCCGACATGCGCGCCGTCAACCGTTTCATGACGTTCCTGCTCCTGTGGCTGCTGCTCTCCGCCGGCCTCACCTCCTGGCAGGGCCACCTGGGCGGCCTGCTGACCGGGGCCGCGGTGACACTGGCCTACGCCTACGCCCCGCGCGGACCGCGCCAGACCATGATCCAGGCGGTCGCCTGCGCCGGCGTGCTCGTGCTGCTGACGATGGTCGCGTTCGCCAAGGTGTCAGAGCTGACCGGTGGAGGGATGACCCAGTGAGACGCACCGGAATCCTGCTCTCCGCCGGCCTCACCTCCCGGCAGGGCCACCTGGGCGGCCTGCTGACCGGGGCCGCGGTGACACTGGCCTACGCCTACGCCCCGCGCGGACCGCGCCAGACCATGATCCAGGCCGTCGCCTGCGCCGGCGTGCTCGTGCTGCTGACGATGGTCGCGTTCGCCAAGGTGTCAGAGCTGACCGGTGGAGGGATGACCCAGTGAGACGCACCGG
>NZ_JBVKCZ010000016.1:140141-197836 GCF_055634335.1 Streptomyces sp. NPDC111802
GGAATCCTGCTCTTCGCGGCCGTCCCCGTCGCCATCACCGCGGCCGCCTACTTCCTCGTCCCCACCGAATCCGCGGACGGCCCGGCCGAGCCCTCCGTCGCCTCCGCGCAGCAGACATCCCGCCAGGACGCCAAGAGCCGCGCCGAGCAGGAGCGGTCGGCGGACGACAAGCTGATCGCGAGCCTGCCGCCGGGGCTGGCCGCCCCGGCGAAGAAGGAGCTGGCCCAGCAGCTCGTGTCCACCGCCGAGAACTCGACGCTGGACTGGCGCCGCGCCTACGCCTACATCGAGGACATCGGGGACGGCCAGGGCTACACGGCCGGCGTCATCGGCTTCTGCACCGGCACCAACGACCTGCTCGCCCTGGTCGAGCACTACACCGCCGACCACCCGGACAACGGACTGGCCAAGTATCTGCCCGCCCTGCGCGCGGTCGACGGCACCGACTCCCACGAGGGCCTCGACCCCGGTTTCACGGCCGCCTGGAAGGCGGAGGCCGAGCTGCCCGCCTTCCAGGAGGCTCAGCTCGCCGAGCGCGACCGCGCCTACTTCGACCCGGCCGTCCGCCTCGCCAAGCTCGACGGCCTCGGCACTCTGGGCCAGTTCATCTACTTCGACGCGATGGTCTTCCACGGCCCCGGCATCGACGGGGACGGCTTCTACGTCCTGCGGGAACGCGCCCTGCGCGAGGTGAACTCCCCGTCCGAGGGCGGCTCGGAGAAGGCGTACCTGGACATCTTCCTCGACATCCGCCGCAAGGCCATGCGCGAGAAGCGCCCGGACACCGACACCACCCGCATCGACACGGCCCAGCGGCGGTTCCTGTACGACGGGAACCTGCAGTTGCGGACGCCGTTGGAGTGGCGGGTGTACGGGGAGACGTATCGGGTGGGGTGATGTCAGGGTTCTCGCTGACAAACTCCCCAACTCACCCTGGCTGTCGGTCACTTCTGGGATGATGTGACCCCTGATGGGCTCGGCGAGGAGGCCGGTGAATGGGGTTGGAACGGGGCGGGACGGCTGTCGGGCGGCGCCGAGCTCTTCTGATCGGTGTAAAGAACACTCCGTACCTGGCCAGAGTTCCCGAACTCGCCGCTGTATACCGGGAGTTAGACTTCGTCGAACGCGATGTGTCGCTCGTCGCCACGGCTCTCGACCAGTCCGGCTACGAAGTCAGCGTCAAATGTGACGACGACACTTCCTTCGGGCCGGTCATCGCGGCCGTCACCGACTTCCTGGCCTCCTGCGAGCCCAACGACACCGCCTTCCTCTACTTCTCCGGCCATGGGGTGACCCTCAATGGCCGCGACCACCTCGTACTTCGGGACAGCCAGCCCGGAGCACCGCGCCCGGACGGAAGCCGGGAACTGCACCCGGCAATCCTGCTGAAAGCCACTCCGACCGGCCTGCTCGGCTCCCTGCCCCAGGGCGTCACCGCGATCATCTGTCTCGACGTCTGCCGTGCGGAGATCCCTCGTCACAAGTCGAGTGACACCGACGCGGAATGGGCGGGAGCGCATGAGGCCTACTGGCTCTACAGCTGCGGCCCGGGACAGCGGGCCTACGCGGATCCCGTCTCGGGCAGTTGGTTCGCGCAGGCGCTCGCTGCGGCTCTGTCTCGGGTCAACCCGCCGACCACCTTTCGCGCGGTTGCCGAGTACACGCAGGAAGAGCTGCTTCAGCTGGCCGCACGGCACCCCCGCGTCCAGCCGCCGATCGTTGGGACGCTGCGCCCGGACCCGGTTCAGGGCGCCGAGTCCCGGGATCCGCTCGTGTGCGAAGGCACCGAGCAGACTCTGGACTGGACCCGGGTCATCCGCGAGTCCGACCTGTGGCAGCACACGTCCGGGCGGCCCAAGACGCACTCCCGAATCCAGGAACGCCTGGCCGAGTTGGTGCGTTACGTCGCGGGAAGCGGCGCGCAGACTCGTGCGTACCGCGAGGACCCATGGGCCGACCCCCTGTATACGGAGCGGCTGAACGCCCGACTCACGGACCTCGTCACCCTCGCCGGACTGCGCGAGGACGAGCTTCTCTCCCCCGCCGAGACCGCATGTCTGCTGTCGGCTGCGGTAGTCCAGGAAGGCATCGTCGCCATAACCCTGGACCAGCTGACCAGGCTGATGCCCGATCAGTTCGACCCGGGACCTCGCGGCCGGGAGGAGGAGTCCACAGACGACAGACCTCGTCTGATGCGGGACGCCGCACGTGATGTGTGCCGCGCCCACTCCCTCGTCGTACGCACCACCGAGACGCTGCGCAGTCGCAGGCTCCAACCGGCTGTGACCGCCGCGGACCACTGGCTGCGGCACCGCTTCATCGCCGACTGGGACGGGCTGTGGGAGCGCGGTGGGCACGCTGACATCGACGAGCTGATCACGAAAGTCGTAGAAGCCGTCGAAGCCGCGGCCGACACTCCTGTGCCGGGACGCCGTCCACCGGCGGAGAGTCAGGAGATCGACGGAGCGATCCGTCAGGTGCTCGGTCACCTCACGGTGAAGCCTGGTCTCAGCCCTCGCTTCAACGACACCCAGCACGGCGATCAGTGGATCGAGGGCAAGACGGTGCGCGGCAACCACTGGCGCGGGCCCCAGCTAGCCCGCCTGCTGTGGACGGCCGGACTGCTCGCCGCGGATCCACGCAGGCTCTCCAGCGTTCTCGTCGACCATCTGGGGGCGCACGAGCCGCTACTCGCGAGCGACGTGGTGACCGCTCTGGGCGGTCTTGACTATGAGGACACAAACGGCCACACGGCCGACACCCGCGGCATCACCGTACGGCTACGCTGCCCTCATCCGGCGCTGCACGCCGCCATCGAGGAGCTGGCCCATGCCGCCGACGCCACGGTGCGGTCCTTCCGCCAGGAAATGGCCACGCAGCCCCTGCTACGAGGGCTGCCGGACCGGGTGACGACCGAGGAACTGCGTCCCGTGCCTGGCCGTTACAAGGAGCCGCTGGAGAGGTTCCGCCTCGCAGAGGACGAGATTCGCCCTCTGCTGATGGGTACGCAGCTGTACGGGGACCGGATGCTCGCTGTGCGCGAGCTGTATCAGAACGCGCTGGACGCCTGCCGCTACCGGGAGCTGCGCCGGCGGTACGGGAAGAACAGTTCCGTCTGGGACGGCAAGATCGTCTTCACTCAGGGCTGGGACGGTGATCGCCCGTTCATCGAGTGCTTCGACAACGGTTCCGGCATGACCCGCGCCCGGCTCACCTCGATGTTCGCCCGGGCCGGAAAGCGCTATGAGCAGGATCCCGAGTTCGTCCAGGAGCGCCGCAACTGGCGCCGGGCCGGCATTGTGGACAAATCCTTCAACTCCCGGTTCGGCATTGGAGTGTTCAGCTACTTCATGCTCGCCGACGAGGTGGTGGTGTGGACCCGCGCCGTCGACGCCACCGGCCGGACCGGCACCGAGCAGGGGCTACGCGTCGACATCCGTTCGGGCTCCGGACTTCTCCAGATCAACACCTCCGACGACCCGAAGGTGCCGGACGAGGGCGGTACCCGCGTGCGGCTGTACCTGGCGGAACCACAAGAGGGCGAGCAGATGCCGTCCCTGGTGGAGACCCTGCGGACGCATCTGTGGGTGAGCGAGCACAACGTCGTGGCGCAGGAGCTGACCAAGCAGGGGGAGCCCTTCCGCAAGCTCACTTGGGAACCGGACCAGCTCGTCGGCCGGGACCAGTGGCACGCGCCGCCCGTCGCGCTCTGCGACGAAGACGGTGGCGGCTTCGGCGAGGCGTGGCTGGTCCAAGGCAAGGGGCAGTTGCTCCTGGACGGCGTACTGGTCAAGGAGGCACCCGAGGTCTACGGGTACGTGGTAAATCTGCGCGAGCGCCATGCCCCGGTGCCGAGCGTCGACCGCAACCAACTCCTCTCTCGTGACGAGGAGTTGGTGATGCGTGAACTACTGGAGCGGATCCCGAACGCGGCCTTGCAGCTCGCGGATGTGTCATTGCCGTGGCTGTGGCGGCTGGCGCAGCAGACGCCGCGGATGGCGGTGGCGGTGCTGAAGGCTCTGCCCGAAGGGACGATGGCCGTACTCCACGGCGAGCAGGGGCGACGGCTGATGCAGGGCAAGGTTCAGCTGGACACCGTGGGATGTCTGCCCCTGGACGAGAAGGCGCTGGAGTACGTCGAGGAACTGGCCGCGCTGCCGGGCGGGATGCACGAACAGCGGCTCGTCAATCGGTGGCGAACCACCAAGCTCGGCCTGAACCAGACGGACGAGCCCTTCGCGCCCACGGGCTACCCGGCCCCGCAGCACCTCGACGCCCTGCTCTTCCAAGTGCCGAGCCTTCGGGGCTGGCAGATCGTGCTCCAGACCGCGGCGCAAGCCAGATGTCCCGTGCGCGAGGCGCTGCGGGCTCTACGTCGGTACGCCGTGCTCGGCATCGAGGTGCCGGAAGCCACGAACATCAGAGGCCTCGGTCATCAGGTCGTCACTCAGGCCGGCGCCGACCTCCATTACGCCTACACGTCTTTGCGGGACTACGTGTCGGCACTCCAGCCCGACTCCTCCGCACATCCGCTGGTGTCCGCTTCACTGGCACTCGCACAAGCACGCCCTCCGGCCACGCACGCTCCCTTGCTCACCATTTCAGCGCTGCACAACCTCGAACTGGGCAAGGCAGTCCGCCTGCTGCGGGAGTTGCAGGCCATCGACCCGACGCTGCCGGCTTGCCCTGATCTCCCCGACGAGGTCGCGAAGCAACGTCTCACAGCGGACGAAGCGTGCCGCCTCGCGGTCAGAGAGGACTCGTTCCCTCGTTCCCCCTGGCTGAATGCCATCAACTGGCTGCCGGGGTCGGTCGGGCCGGTCGACCTCCTCAGCCGCAGCAGGCCCCCGTTCGCACTGCCCGAACTGGCCCGCCGCATTGAACAGTTCGCCTCTCTGGGGTATTCGCTCGATGCGCCCCCGACCCCCGAGGCGCTCGCAGCGAGAACGCTGCCGTCCGACCAGCAGCTGCTCCTGTCGGAAGACTTCGACCGGACAGCGCCCTGGCTCGAGGACGCCATTCCGGTGTATCGACTCATCAAGATCTCCCAGCGCACTGGAGCCACCCTTGGTGAGAGCGCGGACCGCATCAACGGGGCGACTCCCGTGACCGGCGCTCACGCACCCGCGGTGCCACCGGAGGCCGCCACATGGACTGCCAAGTTCTGGCTCGACCGCCTGTTCAACACGACGCCCCTGCCCTCCCCCGACACCCCCGTCAACCCCTGGGACTTGGTGGGTTCCTACATCGAGATGACGTCCGACCGCATGGACGAGTTCCGCGAGGCCGTGGGAGCTCTCGATGCATTCGGTTTGATCGACTGGCAAGGCGCCGACCTGGCCGCGTTGGAACGCCAGCTGCGCGCCCCGCGCCACCGCCTGCTGCGCCCCTACCCCTCTCAGAACATGATCGGAAACTGCCGATTCGGCGATGGTGGTGTCACCATCGGCTATCTCATGGCTCTGGCTGCTCACTACGAGCTGGAGTTGGGTGCCGTAGCCGACGAGTTGCGCGGGCTCGACACAGCACTGGAGTTGAAGGTCCCCGACATCCCGGCGAGCTCCCGCGATTTCCGGCTGAGTGACCGGGATATCAGTTTCCTGACCAGCGAGTTCAGCCTGTACTACGGACCCATCCGGCTCAAGGACAAATTGCTGGTTGAGGATGTCCTGCGGTTCGCGATGCAGCGCAGCGGGGACGGCTACCGCACTCTCGGCAAGGCCTTCCGTCACCTGATGTCCCTGACCACAGTCGCCGGCATCGAACTCCCCGGCGACTTCCAGGGCCCTGATGCCGAACGCCTCGAAGACTTCATCCCCACCACACTCGACCTCGCTGCCTTCGACAAGGGCCTCCTCGGCCCCGGGTCTCTCGGCCCTCTCGAGCTCGTCCTTGTCGCAGGCCGCTTCGGCTGGTCCCTCACCAAGGCCTACGAACGCTACGCCCCCTTCGCCTGTCTCGGCCTGGCTGTGACAGTCGACGCCCCGGAGGGTGACGAAGCGGGCATCATCCCCGACTGGCAGGACGTCATCATCCTCACCACCAGGCTCACCGGTCGCAGCCCGGCCCTCATCGGTGACGTACCCGAAGACCACGTCACGCTCTGCGCCGAGGAGACGGACCTGGACGAGGCCGGGGTGCACGACCGTCTGAGCCGCTACGCACGCCTCTTCCAGTTCACCCTGCCCGAACGAAAGGCACCCGGCTCATGACGTCAGCGACGCCCTACCGCTTCCACGAGCACCCGGCAACCCTCACGTTCCAGTGGACGGTTCAGGACTTCGACGGTGACCAGGAGTTCACGGTCAGCGGCACCTGCCCGGTGTGCTCCTGCTCCATGACTCATTCCTTCGGCCCGATCCAACCCGTGATCGCCAAGGGCGGCGGCAAGGGCTTCCTGGGCCGCCGGAAGCCGCCCGCCGAGCCGGAGATCTGGAGCATGCCCTGCGCCTGCGACGGCTACCACCAGCCTCGCCCCGAGCGGCTCCGCGGGTGCGGAGCCATGCTGACCCTCGCGCCGCCGCCTGCCCATCTCACTGCTGGAGGCTGAGGCCGCCCATGCCATCACCGCGTTTCCCTGCCGAGCAGTTGTTCGACGCCGCACAACGGGCGCAGTCGATGCGCGACCCGCACCAGCAGTTACGCCTCGCGCTCCAGCAGGCAGAGGGATACCGCACCTACCTCTCCTCGCTCACCGGGCTCCTGGCCGCTGTCTTCGTCCTCAAGGGCCAAGAGGATCTGAGCAAGCTGTCCGACACACCACGCTGGATCGTGATCGCTCTTCTCAGCTGCGGGTTCGTCGGTCTGATCGTCGCCTCCTGGCTCAGCGTTCTGGCGGTCCACGACCGTCCCGGCGTGCAGATCTACAGTGAGCCCAACCGGCTTCTGCTCCACGAGAGACGACGCACCCGGAAGATCTGGCGGCTGGTGGAGGCAGCCCGCTGGCTCGGCCTGACCGGCGTGCTCGCTGTCGCCGCAGCGGTCATCGTCACCTGGGTGAGCCCTGCCAAGTAGCGAAAAGGCGACGGCGCCCGCCCAGTCGTCCGGTCGGGGACTGTGGGGCGGGCGCCGTCGGTGTTCCGTACGCCTTTGTACGGGACGTCTGTTGATCCTCCGGATCAGACCATCAGGGCGCGGTCCGTCGGGCGGATCGGGGCCGGCAGCTCGCTGGCGCCGGTCAGGAAGCGGTCGCAGCCGCGGGCGGCCGAGCGGCCCTCCGCGATGGCCCACACGATGAGGGACTGGCCGCGGCCCGCGTCACCGGCGACGAACACGCCCGGCACATTGGTCTGGAAGTCGGCGTCGCGGGCGATGTTGCCGCGCTCGTCGAGGTCCAGGCCGAACTGCTCGACCAGGCCGTTCTCACGGTCGGTGCCGGTGAAGCCCATGGCGAGGGTGACCAGCTGGGCGGGGATCTTGCGCTCGGTGCCCGGCTTCGGGGTCAGCTTGCCGTCGATGAACTCCACCTCGGTGAGGTGCAGCCACTGGACGTTGCCGTCCTCGTCGCCCTCGAAGTGGGTGGTGGAGACGGAGTAGACCCGCTCGCCGCCCTCCTCGTGGGCCGAGGTGACCTTGTACAGCATCGGGAAGGTCGGCCACGGCTGGTGCGCGGCGCGCTCCTCGCCCGGCCTCGGCATGATCTCCAGCTGCGTCACCGAGGCCGCGCCCTGGCGGTGGGCGGTGCCCACGCAGTCGGCGCCGGTGTCGCCGCCGCCGATGACGACGACGTGCTTGCCCTCGGCCGAGATGGGCGACACGACGTAGTCGCCCTCCTGGACCTTGTTGGCCAGCGGCAGGTACTCCATCGCCTGGTAGACGCCCTTGAGCTCGCGGCCGGGAACCGGGAGGTCACGGGCGGTCGTGGCGCCGGCGGCGATGACGATCGCGTCGTACCGCTTCTTCAGGTCGGTCGCCTTGAGGTCCTTGCCGATCTCGATGCCGGTACGGAAGCGGGTGCCCTCCGCGCGCATCTGCTCGATACGGCGGTTGATGTGCCGCTTCTCCATCTTGAACTCGGGGATGCCGTACCGGAGAAGGCCTCCGACGCGGTCCGCGCGCTCGTAGACGGCGACCGTGTGACCGGCCCGGGTCAGCTGCTGGGCCGCGGCCAGGCCCGCCGGGCCCGAGCCGATGACGGCGACGGTCTTGCCGGACAGGCGCTCCGGGACCTGCGGGGCGACGGTGCCCTCGTCCCACGCCTTGTCGATGATCGAGACCTCGACGTTCTTGATGGTGACGGCCGGCTGGTTGATGCCGAGCACACACGCCGACTCACACGGGGCGGGGCACAGACGGCCCGTGAACTCCGGGAAGTTGTTCGTCGCGTGCAGTCGCTCCGACGCCGCCGCCCAGTCCTCGCGGTAGGCGTAGTCGTTCCACTCGGGGATCAGGTTCCCCAGCGGACAGCCGTTGTGGCAGAACGGGATGCCGCAGTCCATGCAGCGGCTGGCCTGCTTGCTGATGATCGGCAGCAGGGAGCCGGGGACGTAGACCTCGTTCCAGTCCTTGAGGCGTACGTCGACGGGGCGGGACTTGGCGACCTCGCGCCCGTGGTTGAGGAAGCCCTTCGGGTCAGCCATTGATCGCCGCCTCCATCATCTTCTCGGTGATCTCGGTCTCGGAAAGACCGGCTCGCTCGGCGGCGTCCTTGGCGGCGAGCACTGCCTTGTACGTGCTGGGGATGATCTTGCTGAAGCGCTCGACGGCGGTGTCCCACTCGGCCAGGAGCTTCTCGGCGACCGTGGAGCCGGTCTCCTCCTGGTGGCGGCGGACCACGTCGTGCAGCCACTGCTTGTCGGTGTCGTCGAGGGCCTCGACGGCGCCGACGTTGCCGGCGTTGACGTTGTCGCGGTCGAGGTCGATGACGTACGCGACGCCGCCGGACATACCGGCCGCGAAGTTACGGCCCGTCTCGCCCAGGACCACCGCGTGGCCACCGGTCATGTACTCGCAGCCGTGGTCGCCCACGCCCTCGGAGACGACCGTCGCGCCGGAGTTGCGGACACAGAACCGCTCGCCCGTACGACCGCGCAGGAACAACTCGCCGCCGGTCGCGCCGTACGCGATCGTGTTGCCCGCGATCGTCGAGAACTCGGCGAGGTGGTCGGCGGCCCGGTCCGGGCGGACGATCACACGGCCGCCGGAGAGGCCCTTGCCGACGTAGTCGTTGGCGTCGCCCTCCAGGCGCAGCGTGACACCGCGCGGCAGGAAGGCGCCGAAGGACTGGCCCGCGGAACCGGTGAAGGTGATGTCGATGGTGTCGTCGGGCAGGCCCGCGCCACCGAACTTCTTCGTCACCTCATGGCCGAGCATGGTGCCGACCGTGCGGTTGATGTTGCGGATCTGGACCTGGGCGCGCACCGGCTGGGCGTCGGTCGCGGAGTCCGCGGCCAGGGCGTCGGCGGCGAGCTTGATCAGCTCGTTGTCGAGCGCCTTCTCCAGGCCGTGGTCCTGCTCGATCAGCTGGTGGCGCGCCGCGCCCTCGGGCAGCTCGGGCACGTGGAACAGCGGCTCCAGGTCCAGGCCCTGCGCCTTCCAGTGGTCGACGGCACGTGTGACGTCCAGCGTCTCGGCGTGGCCGACGGCCTCCTCGATGGAGCGGAAGCCCAGCTCGGCGAGGATCTCGCGGACCTCCTCGGCGATGAACCGGAAGAAGTTCACGACGTATTCGGCCTTGCCGGTGAACCGGTCGCGCAGCGTCGGGTTCTGGGTGGCGATGCCGACCGGGCAGGTGTCCAGGTGGCAGACGCGCATCATGACGCAGCCGGAGACGACGAGCGGCGCGGTCGCGAAACCGAACTCCTCGGCGCCGAGCAGCGCGGCGATGACGACGTCACGGCCGGTCTTCAGCTGGCCGTCGGTCTGTACGACGATGCGGTCGCGCAGGCCGTTGAGCAGCAGGGTCTGCTGGGTCTCGGCGAGGCCGAGCTCCCAGGGACCGCCCGCGTGCTTCAGCGAGGTCAGCGGGGAGGCGCCCGTACCGCCGTCGTGGCCGGAGATCAGGACGACGTCCGCGTGCGCCTTCGACACACCCGCGGCGACCGTGCCGACGCCGACCTCGGAGACCAGCTTGACGTGAATCCGCGCCTGCGGGTTCGCGTTCTTCAGGTCGTGGATCAGCTGGGCCAGGTCCTCGATGGAGTAGATGTCGTGGTGCGGCGGCGGGGAGATCAGGCCCACGCCCGGCGTCGAGTGACGCGTCTTGGCGACCCACGGGTAGACCTTGTGGCCGGGCAGCTGGCCGCCCTCGCCGGGCTTGGCGCCCTGGGCCATCTTGATCTGGATGTCGTCGGCGTTGACCAGGTACTCGGACGTCACACCGAAGCGGCCGGACGCGACCTGCTTGATGGACGACCGGCGGGCCGGGTCGTACAGCCGGTCCGCGTCCTCGCCGCCCTCACCGGTGTTGGACTTGCCGCCCAGCTGGTTCATGGCGATGGCGAGGGTCTCGTGCGCCTCCTTGGAGATGGAGCCGTACGACATGGCGCCGGTGGAGAAGCGCTTGACGATCTCGGAAGCCGGCTCGACCTCGTCGATGGAGATCGGCTGCCGGTCGGACTTGAAGCCGAAGAGCCCGCGGAGCGTCATGAGCCGCTCGGACTGCTCGTTCACCCGGTCCGTGTACTTCTTGAAGATGTCGTAGCGGTTGGCACGCGTCGAGTGCTGGAGGCGGAAGACCGTCTCCGGGTCGAACAGGTGCGGCTCGCCCTCGCGACGCCACTGGTACTCGCCGCCTATGTCGAGGGCGCGGTGCGCGGGCGCGATGCCCGAGGCCGGGTACGCCTTGGCGTGGCGGGCGGCGACCTCCTTGGCGATGACGTCGATGCCGACGCCGCCGATCTTGGTGGCCGTGCCGTTGAAGTACTTCTCGACGAAGGCGTCGTCGAGACCGACGGCCTCGAAGACCTGGGCGCCGCGGTAGGAGGCGACGGTCGAGATGCCCATCTTGGACATGACCTTCAGAACGCCCTTGCCGAGGGCGTAGATCAGGTTGCGGATGGCCTGCTCGGCCTCGATGTCCGACAGGAAGGTGCCGGCGCGGACCAGGTCCTCGACGGACTCCATCGCCAGGTACGGGTTGACGGCAGCGGCGCCGAAACCGATCAGCAGGGCGACATGGTGGACCTCGCGAACGTCACCGGCCTCGACCAGCAGGCCCACGTGGGTGCGCTGCTTGGTGCGGATGAGGTGGTGGTGGACGGCCGCCGTGAGCAGCAGCGACGGGATCGGCGCGTGCTCGGCGTCGGAGTGCCGGTCGGACAGGACGATCAGACGGGCGCCGTTCTCGATGGCGGCGTCGGCCTCGGCGCAGATCTCCTCGATGCGCGCGGCGAGCGCGTCACCGCCGCCGTGCACCCGGTACAGACCGGACAGGGTCGCGGCCTTGAAGCCGGGCATGTCGCCGTCGGCGTTGATGTGGATGAGCTTGGCCAGCTCGTCGTTGTCGATCACCGGGAAGGGCAGGGTGACCGAGCGGCAGGAGGCGGCCGTCGGGTCGAGCAGGTTGCCCTGCGGGCCCAGCGAGGAGTTCAGCGAGGTGACGAGCTCCTCGCGGATGGCGTCCAGCGGCGGGTTGGTGACCTGCGCGAACAGCTGGGTGAAGTAGTCGAAGAGCAGACGCGGGCGCTCGCTCAGCGCGGCGATCGGCGAGTCGGTGCCCATCGAACCGATCGGCTCGGCACCGGCCTTGGCCATCGGCGCGAGGATGACGCGCAGCTCCTCCTCGGTGTAACCGAAGGTCTGCTGACGGCGGGTGACCGAGGCGTGCGTGTGCACGATGTGCTCGCGCTCGGGCAGGTCGGACAGCTCGATCTCGCCGGCTTCCAGCCACCCGGCGTACGGCTTCTCCGCCGCGAGCTGGGCCTTGATCTCGTCGTCCTCGATGATGCGGTGCTCGGCGGTGTCGACGAGGAACATACGGCCGGGCTGGAGGCGGCCCTTGCGGACGACCTTGGCGGGGTCGATGTCGAGGACGCCGACCTCGGAGCCGAGGACGACGAGGCCTTCGTCGGTGACCCAGTAGCGGCCGGGACGCAGGCCGTTGCGGTCGAGCACGGCGCCGACCTGGGTGCCGTCGGTGAAGGTGACACAGGCCGGGCCGTCCCAGGGCTCCATCATCGTGGCGTGGAACTGGTAGAAGGCGCGCCGGGCCTGGTCCATGGAGTCGTGGTTCTCCCACGCCTCCGGGATCATCATCAGCACGGAGTGCGGCAGCGAACGGCCACCGAGGTGGAGCAGCTCCAGCACCTCGTCGAAGGACGCCGAGTCGGAGGCGTCCGGCGTGCACACCGGGAAGATGCGCTCCAGCGCCTTGCCGTCGGAGCCGAACAGGTCGGAGACGAGCTGCGACTCGCGGGCCACCATCCAGTTGCGGTTGCCCTTGACGGTGTTGATCTCACCGTTGTGCGCGACGAAGCGGTACGGGTGCGCCAGCGGCCACGACGGGAAGGTGTTCGTCGAGAAGCGCGAGTGGACGAGGGCGACGGCCGAGGCGAAGCGGCGGTCGGACAGGTCCGGGAAGAAGGGCTCCAGCTGGCCGGTGGTCAGCATGCCCTTGTAGACGATGGTGCGGGCCGACAGCGACGGGAAGTAGACGCCGGCCTCGCGCTCGGCGCGCTTGCGCAGCACAAAGGCCTTGCGGTCGAGGGCGATGCCCTCCGAGGAGCCGTCCGCCACGAAGACCTGGCGGAAGACGGGCATCGTCGACCGGGCGGTGGCACCCAGCAGCTCGGGGGCGACGGGAACCTCGCGCCAGCCGAGGACGGTGAGGTCCTCCTCGGCCGCGATCGTCTCGATCTGCGAGACGACGTCCTGGGTCCCCTCCTCCGGCAGGAAGGCGATACCGACGGCGTACGCACCGGCCTCGGGCAGCTCGAATCCGGCCACCTCACGAAGGAAGGCGTCCGGCACCTGGGAAAGGATGCCGGCGCCGTCGCCCGAGTCGGGCTCGGAGCCGGTGGCGCCGCGGTGTTCGAGATTGCGCAGAACGGTGAGCGCCTGCTCGACCAGCGTGTGGCTCGCCTCGCCGGTGAGGGTGGCCACGAAGCCGACGCCACAGGCGTCGTGCTCGTTGCGGGGGTCGTACATACCCTGCGCAGCAGGGCGAGCATCCATGAACGACCAGTTCTGGCCATTCGTGGAGTGCTGGGACGGCTGGCGCGGCGTACGCATCGGCTCTCCCGTCGTCGTCATGTGGCATATGCAGATTGCCGAGGGACGACGTTGGCCCTCTGCGTGAGTGCAAAATTTCGTGCAGGTTACATGATGGGGCGGTTCTCGGGAAGCGGGATAATCCGTTCCACCATGCGGACACCAAGGGCTGCGGCAGGGGTTCCGCGCACATGGCTCGAAGTATGTGGGGACCGAGCGGGACAGGTCGATGTCCGACGATCCGAGGGGCGGGGCAGGCGTCGTCGCCGACCCCGCGAGTGCGCCGCAGGCTTCATTGCCCACAGCGCTTACGGCTCATGCCCGGTGGTCACGCATCCGAAACCAGCGAGTAACGGCTACTTATGCGGCCCAACGCATAAGTTCCAGCCGAGCTATCCTACGGCCGTTCCGAACAGACTGCCCAGGGCGTACGTCACACCGGCCGCGGCGCCGCCGAGGGCGAGCTGCCGCAACCCGCTGTACCACCAGGTCCGCGCCGTCACCTTGGCCACGACCGCACCGCAGAGGAACAGCCCGACGAGCGCGAGCAGCACGGCCGGCCACAGCACGGTCGCACCGAGCAGATACGGCAGTACGGGCAGCATGGCGCCCAGCGCGAACGACCCGAACGACGAGACGGCCGCGACCAGCGGCGAGGGCAGATCGCCGGGGTCGATGCCGAGTTCCTCGCGGGCGTGTATCTCCAGGGCGACCTCCGGATCACGGGAGAGCTGCTCGGCCACGGCCCGGGCCAGTTCCGGCTCGACACCTCTGGCCTCGTACAGCGCCGCGAGCTCGGCCTCCTCGTCCTTCGGGTGCTTTCTCAGCTCCCGCCGCTCCACATCCAGCGCGGCCTCGACGAGCTCACGCTGCGAGGCGACGGAGGTGTACTCACCGGCGGCCATGGAGAAGGCCCCGGCCGCGAGCCCCGCGAGCCCGGTCAGCACAATGGTCTGCTGGCTGACCGCGCCGCCCGCGACGCCGGTCATCAGGGCGAGGTTGGAGACCAGCCCGTCCATCGCACCGAAGACCGCGGGCCGCAGCCAGCCGCCGTTCACATCGCGGTGGGTGTGGTTGTCACGGTGCGCCTCGTGCAGCGGCGCCTCGGTCTCGATGATGGCCATGAAGGTCCCCCAGGAACTCAGGTAAGGCTGGCTTTAGACAAGTTCTATTCTTCGACAACGCCAAATCTACGCCCGGAAATTCCTGCCCGCCAGCAAGGAAAGGCTGGGCTAACCTGCGGTTTTCCCTTAGAACGCTCATTCGTGTGTGCCTCTGCACAGATGTCGACCGGGTGACACCGAGGCTTCCGAGGCTCAGGTAAACCGCCGACGGTGGGACACATCCGCAAAGGGGTCCGCGCCCTGGGCGGAGCCCTCGGAGGAGAGGCCGCGTATGGCATCGATCGCCTGCATCCCCTCGGTTCCGGCGCCCGGGGACGCCGCCGAACTCCGCGCACGCGCGCGCGGGGCGCTGCTGGGCCTGGCGGTCGGCGACGCGCTGGGCGCCCCCGCGGAGAACATGAAGCCCTCCGAGATCCGCGCCCGGTGGGGCCGTATCACGGGCTTCGTCTCCGCCGACCCCTCCGGCACGGACGACACCGAGTACGCGATCTTCTCGGGCCTCCTCCTCGCCCGCCACGGCTCGGCCCTGACCCCGGCCCATGTGGAGACGGCCTGGCACGTGTGGATCGCGGACCGGGCGGAGGGTCCCTTCCGGGGCGCGGGCTTCAGCGAACGCGGCACGCTGGAGAACCTCCGCCGCGGCCTGGCCGCCCCCATCTCCGCCCAGCACCGGCACGCCTGGAGCGACGGCCTCGCCATGCGGGCGGCGCCCTTCGGCGTCTTCGCGGCGGGGCGCCCCGCCGAGGCCGCCCGCCTGGTGGCGATCGACGGCTCGGTGAGCCACGACGGCGAGGGCATCTACGGCGGTCAGGCGGTGGCGGCGGGGGTGGCGGCGGCCATGGCGGGGGCTCCGACGATCGCGGTGGTCGCCTCGGCGCTCGCGGTGGTCCCGGACGACTCCTGGACGGCCAGATCGCTGAGGAGGGCGGTGGCGGTGGCCCACCGGGGCGAACGCGCGGTCCGCTCCGCGGTGGTCATCGGCGGCTACCCCTGGACCGATCTGGCCCCCGAGGCGGTCGCCCTGGCCTTCGGGGCGTACGCGGCGGCGGACGGCGACTTCGTCCAGGCGGTCCTGACGGCCGTGAACATGGGCCGCGACGCGGACACGACAGCGGCGGTGGCGGGGGCGCTGGCCGGCGCGACACAGGGCGAGTCGGCGATCCCGGCGGAGTGGGGGGCGGCGATCGGGCCGGCGCGGGGGAGCTGTCTGCCGTCGATGGCCGGGCATCACGTGCTGGATGTGGCGGAGTTGCTGGTGCCGGGGGAGGACAGGAAATGGGTGACGGGGGGACTCACGACAACCGACGCCCCGACGCCCCCCACCGGAGCCCGACGATGAACCCGCCCACCCCCTGGGACGAGGGCACCCCGACAACAACACCCCCCGAAGCCGAGCCGACGCTCCTCACACAACCACCCGTGACACCCGACGGCCCGCCCCGGACGCAGTCACCCGAACCCGGGGCACCCGACGAACCCGGGCCCACCGACAGCCCACCCCTCACACAACCACCCGCACCCGCACCCGCACCCGGCGTCCCCATGTCACAACCACCCGCACCCGGGACTCGAGGCCGCACACCCCTCCTCCCACCACCCCACCCCACAGCCGCCCACGGCGAGCACCCCCCACCGGGGCCACCCGCACCCGAAGACGAAAGCCGCACGGGCGGTGCGGGTGGGAGACGACCGGCCGAAGGCGAAGCCGAGGCCGGCACCCCGCTCCCCCCGGAGGGCACCCGCATCCTCGGCCTCCTCCTGGGCCTGGCCGCAGGCGACGCCGCCGGCTGGCCCGCCGCCCGCCACCGAGCCGCCCGCATGCCCGAATGGACCCGCCGTCTCACCCGCGAACTCGACACCTTCGCCGAAAACAACGCAACCACCACCCTCCCCGTCCCCATCGCCCTCAACCAACCCCCCGAACCCCTCCGCCTGGGCCCCTCCGACGACGCGGAATGGGCGGCCTTCGCCGCGGAAGCCGTACTCCGAGCCGGCGACGACACCGCCCTCGGCGACCTCAGCCGAGAACGCCGCACCCGAGCCGCCATCGACCTCACCTGGAACGCCGTCGCCAGCGAGGTCGCCGCCGCGGCCGACCGCGCCCCAGAGATCGAGTCGGCCATCCTCCCCCTGCGCGCCCGCATCTCCGTCCGCGCCGGCCTCGGCAACCTCGCCACCGGCCTGCGCCCACCCGCGACCGGCCACGACAACCCGCACTACTTCGACGACGCGGCCTGCGTACGCGCCTGCGTCCTCGCCGTGGCGCACCCCGGCGACCCCCACCGCGCCGCCGATCTCGCCGAGTTCGACGCCCGCTACACCCAGGACGGCGACGGCGTACACGGCGCCCGGGCGATGGCGGCGGCCCTCGCCCTGGCCCTGACCGGCGCGAACACCGAGGCCTGCGTGACAGCCGCACTCGCCGAACTCCCCGAGGAGACGGAGATCGGCCGCAACGCCCGCCACGCACTGCGGCTCGCACAGAGCACCGACAGCGCCTTCGCCCTGATCCCCCTCCTCGAACACCAAATCGTCGACCACGTCTACAGCTACGGCATCGCCGCCGCCGAAACCGTCCCGGTCGCCCTCGCCCTCACCGTCGCCGCGCACGGCCGTATCGCCGAGGCCGTCCCCGCCGCCGCCTGCCTCTCCCGTGTCGCGGACTCGGCACCGGCCCTGGCGGGCGCGCTGACCGGAGCGTTGGGCGGCGGTACGGCGATCCCGGCGTCCTGGCGCGACACCTGCCGCACCCTCTCCGGCTGCGTACTCCCCAGGCTCACCGGCACCGACCTGGTGGAACTCGCCGAACTCCTGGAAGCCACACAACCGGACCGACCAGGAGGATGATTCGGGGCATGACGCCCAAAGCACATGAAAGCGGTGGTCCGCGTCTCGGCGAGCGGATCACCGGCGCCCTGGTCGGCGCGGCGGTCGGCGACGCCCTCGGCGGCCCGGTGGAGGGCTACTCCCCCGACCAGATCCTCGAACGCCACGGCGGCCGGGTGCACGGCATCGTCGGCCCCTGGAACGGCGACGCCTGGCGTACGGCCCGCCCCATCGCGCCGTACCACAAGGGCGACGGGCACGTCACCGACGACACGTTGATGACGCACGCCCTGATCCGCGTCTACGCGCAGGTCCGCGACCACCTCGACGCGTACACGATCGCCGACCACCTGGTCCCGGACCTGATGACGAACCCGCGCTGGATCCCGGAACTGGAGTCGGAGGCCCTCCCCCTCCACCGCGTCTTCCTGGCCGAGAAATGGCTGGTCACTCGCCTCCATTACGGCCATGTGGACCCCCGCGAGGCAGGCGTCGGCAACATCGTCAACTGCGGCGCGGCGATGTACATGGCCCCGGTCGGCCTGGTCAACGCGGCCGACCCGAGGGGCGCGTACGCGGAGGCGCTGGACATCGCGGGTGCCCATCAGTCGTCGTACGGCCGTGAGGCGGCGGGCGTCTTCGCCGCGGCGGTGGCGGCGGCGTGCACCCCCGGGGCGACACCGGACTCGATCGTCGCGGCCTGTCTGTCCCTGGCGAAGGACGGCACGAGGACGGCGATCGAGAAGGTCTGCGAAGTGGCGGGCGCCCACACGGACTTCGAGTCGGCCCTGCTCCCGCTCCGGGAGGCGATCACCCCGTACGACACGGTCGGCCCCGACTACCGCCGGCCCTCGCTCGGCGCCCGCCGCCCCTCCCGGCTGCACGCCATCGAGGAACTCCCGATCGCGCTGGCCATGTTGCTGATCGCGGACGGCGACTACCGCCAGGCGGTCCTGGGCGCCGTGAACTACGGCCGCGACTGCGACTCGATCGCGACGATGGCCGGCGCACTGTCCGGCGCCCTCGGCTCACCGTCCCCCGAGGACTGGTCGAAGACGGTCGCCGAAGCCAGCCGCCTGGACCTGTGGGAGCCGGCCCGCACGCTGACCGAGGTGACGAGGGAGATCCACGAGAGGGACGTACGCCGACGCCGGGCGCACGAGGCGGCGTTCACCGCGCTGGGGGGCCGAGGATGCTCCGACTGACCTGGGTCCAGCCGGAGGACCTGATCGGCCATGAGCTGCGCCAGGCGGCTCTGGACGGCCGGGAGCCGTCGGCGATCGCCGCGCGCTGGAGGGCGGCGGGCGGCGAGGAAGCGCCGTCGCGGGCGGGGGCGTCACCGGGAACCGCGTCACGTTACCTGCGGACGCTGGCAGAGGACCTGCTGGATGAACTGGCGGATCTGCCGAGCCGGTTGGCGGACCGCGAACCCACCGACCTGACGAAGATCAAGGCAAGCTGCCCGTCCTGGCCCGCGCCGGCGGCCGCCGCGCCCACCCCCGCTCACTACGAAGCCGCCTGGCTGGGCCGGGCGGTCGGCTGCCTGCTCGGCAAACCCGTCGAGAAACTCCCCCTCGAAGCCATCCGCAAGCTGGCCGGGTCCACCGGCAACTGGCCCCTGAACACGTACTTCACAGCCAGGGGAGTCCCCGGAGAACTCCTCACGGCCCACCCCTGGAACCGCCGCTCGGCCCCCACCTGCCTCGCCGAGAACATCGACGGCATGCCCGAGGACGACGACCTCAACTACCCCCTCCTCAACCTGCTCCTGCTCCGACGCCACGGCCGGGCCTTCACCACCACCGACGTGGCCCGCCTCTGGCTCGACGAGCTCCCGGCCGGCCGCACCTTCACCGCCGAGCGCGTCGCCTACCGCAGCCTCCTCCTCGGCATCGAGCCCCCGCACACGGCCCGCCACCGCAACCCCTTCCGCGAGTGGATCGGCGCCCTCATCCGCGCGGACGTACACGGCTGGACCAATCCGGGCGACCCGGCCGCCGCGGCCGAACAGGCCCACCGCGACGCCACCCTCACCCACACCGCCAACGGCGTCTACGCGGCGATGTTCTCGGCAGCGGTCATCGCCCGGGCGGCGACCGGCTCCAGCGACATCCACTCCTGCCTGCGCACCGGCCTCACGGTGATCCCCCCGAAGTCCCGCCTCGCAGGGGCCGTCCAGCACGCCGTCCAACTGGCCCACACCCACGAGGACTTCGACACGGTCGTCGACGAACTCCACGCCACCCACGCGCACACCCACCACTGGGTCCACGCCGTCCCCAACACCGCGCTGATCGCCGCCGCCCTCACCCATGCGAACGGCGACTTCACCGGCTCCATCTGCCGTGCCGTGTCGGGGGGCTGGGACACCGACTCCAACGGCGCCACGGTCGGCAGCATCGCCGCCCTCCTCGCCGGATCCCCCGCCGCGCTCCCCCACCGCTGGACGGCCCCCCTCAAGAACCGCCTCGCCACCTCCGTCGCCGACTTCAACGGCACCGGCTTCGACGCGCCGGCCCGCCTCACCCACGAACTCAGCCATCGGCTCACCCCCTTGGAGGCAGCCCGCCCATGACCGACATCGTCGTGCTCGGCAGCACGAACATGGACCTCGTCACCTACGTCGAGAAGGCCCCGCAGCGCGGTGAGACCGTGACCGGCCGGGAGTTCCGTACGATCCCCGGCGGCAAGGGCGCCAACCAGGCCATCGCGGCGGCCCGCGCGGGCGGCCTCGTCTCGATGATCGGCGCGGTCGGCAACGACCCCTTCGGCACCCGTCTGCGCTCCACGCTCGAACACTCCGGCGTGGACACCGACGACCTCCGCACGGTCGAGGGCCCCTCCGGCACCGCGCACATCGTCGTGGACGACCAGGGCGGCAACGCGATCGTCGTGATCCCCGGCGCGAACGGCACCCTCGACCACCTCAGCCCCGGCGACGAGGGCGTCATCGCCGCCGCCGACATCCTGCTGCTCCAGCTGGAGATCCCGCTGGCCGCGGTGCTCGCCGGCGCCCAGGCGGCCCACCGCCACGACGTCCGTACGGTCCTCACCCCGTCCCCCGCCCAGCCGCTCCCGGACGAACTCCTCGCCACCATCGACCTGTTGGTCCCCAACGAACACGAGGCCACCACCCTCACCGGCCGCACCGACCCCCGCGAGGCCGCCACCGCACTGCTCGACCGGGTGCCCGAGGTGGTCGTCACCCTGGGCGCCGCCGGCAGCCTGTACGCCGACCGGGGCGCCGATCTTCTGACCGTCCCCGCCCCGAAGGTCACCGCCGTCGACTCCACCGGCGCCGGCGACACCTTCGTCGGCGCCCTCGCGGTGGCGCTCGGCGAGGGACGCCCGATGCCGGACGCGCTGACCTGGGCGTCCGCGGCGGCCGCGCTGTCGGTCCAGCGGGAGGGCGCCACCGTGTCGATGCCGTACCGCCCCGAGATCGACGAGCGGTACGCCTCATGATCGAAGCAACCAAACCAACCGAAGCAACCGAAGCAGCCGAAGCAGCCGAAGGAACCAAAGCAACCAAAGCCCCTTTGACCGGCATCCGCGTCCTCGACCTGGCCACCCTCTTCGCCGGCCCCCTCGCCGCGACGATGCTCGGCGACTTCGGCGCGGAGGTCATCAAGGTCGAGCACCCCGGCAAACCGGACCCCTCCCGCGGCCACGGCCCGTCGAAGGATGGCGTGGGCCTGTGGTGGAAGGTCCTGGGCCGCAACAAGCGCACGCTCACCCTGAACCTCTCCCGGCCCGGTGGCCGCGCCACCCTGCTGCGGCTGGCCGCGACCGCGGACGTCGTCATCGAGAACTTCCGCCCCGGCACCCTGGAGAAATGGGACCTCGGCTGGCCGGAGCTCGCCGCCGCCAACCCCCGCCTGGTCCTCACCCGCGTCACCGGCTTCGGCCAGTTCGGCCCCTACGCCCACCGCCCCGGCTTCGGCACCCTCGCCGAGGCGATGAGCGGCTTCGCCGCACTCACCGGGGAACCGGACGCGCCGCCCACGCTCCCGCCCTTCGGCCTGGCCGACTCGATCGCGGGCCTCGCGACGGCGTACGCGGTGATGACGGCGCTCGCCGCACGTGAGCGCACCGGCGAGGGCCAGGTCGTCGACATGGCCCTCATCGAACCGATGCTGCTCGCGCTCGGCCCGCAGGCCACCTGGTACGACCAGCTCGGCTACGTCCAGGAACGCACCGGCAACCGCTCCGCCAACAACGCCCCGCGCAACACCTACCGCACCGCCGACGGCACCTGGGTCGCCGTCTCCACCTCGGCCCAGTCGATCGCCGAGCGTGTGATGCGCCTGGTGGGGCGCCCCGAACTGATCGACGAGCCCTGGTTCGCGACGGGCGCCGACCGGGCCCGCCACGCCGAGGTACTCGACCGGGCGGTCGGCGACTGGATCGCCCGCCACACCCGCGCCGACGTCCTCGCGGCCTTCGAGAAGGCGGAGGCGGCGGTGGCCCCGATCCAGGACGTACGGGACGTGATGACCGACCCCCAGTACGCGGCCCTGGACACGATCACCACCGTCGACGACCCCGAGCTGGGCCCGCTGCGCATGCAGAACGTCCTGTTCCGTCTCTCCGCCACCCCCGGCACCATCCGCTGGACCGGCCGCCCGCACGGCGCGGACACGGACGAGATCCTCACCGACCTGGGCCTCACCCCCGCCGAACTGGCGGCCCTGCGCGAGGAGGGCGCCCTGTGACCGGCCCGGCGACCGTCCCGTACCCCCTGACCTGGCTGTACGCCCCTGGCGACCGCCCTCGTGTGGTGGCCGGGGCCCTGACGTCCGGTGCCGACATCGTCATCGTCGACCTGGAGGACGCGGTGGCCCCGGAGCGCAAGGACTACGCCCGCGCGGCCACCGCCGACCTGCTCTCCGAGCCGGACCACCCCGTCCCCGTCCACGTCCGCGTGAACGCCCTGGACACCCCGCGGGCGGCGCAGGACCTCGCCGCACTGGCCGCCCTGCCGGGCCTGTCCGGCCTGCGCCTGCCCAAGGTGACCTCCGCCGAGCAGATCATCCACCTCGCCCAGACCACCCCTCCCGTCGCGCCGGGCACCACGCCGCTGCACGCCCTCATCGAATCGGCCCTGGGCATCGAGCACGCGTACGCCATCGCCGCCGCCCACCCCTCCCTGCACGGCATCTCCCTCGGCGAGGCGGATCTACGGTCCGACCTGGGCGTACGCGGCGACGCGGGCCTCGACTGGTCCCGCTCCCGCGTCGTCGTGGCCGCTCGGGCGGCGGGCCTGCCCCCGCCGTCCCAGTCGATCCACCCGGACATCCGCGACCTGGAGGGCCTGATCGCGTCCTGCGCCCACGGCCGCACCCTGGGCTTCCTGGGCCGAGCCGCCATCCACCCGCGCCAGCTGCCGGTGATCGAACGGGCCTATCTCCCCACGGAGGCGGAGCTCGAACAGGCGGAGACGATCATCAAGGCGGCCACGACACAGCAGGGCGCCCAGGCCCTGCAGGACGGAACGTTCATCGACGCGGCTGTGGTGGCGGCGGCCCAGCGGACCCTGTCGCTTGCGCGTCGGCGCTGACCACGCTGTTCCCGTCCACACATGACGAAGGCGCCCGGAAAACTCCGGGCGCCCTCATGGTCGTGGAACCGAGCCTCACGTCTTCTTGGTCGCCGACCCGGCCTCGTCCTTGGCCTCGTCCCTGACCTCGACCTCGGCCTCGGCCTTGGCCTCGTCGTCGTCCTGCACATCGGCATCGGTGCTGCCGGCCTCGGCCTCACCATCCGCTTCGTCACCGGGGGCACCCGGCTCCACCACGGCTTCCCGGCCCGGCCGCTTCTTCGCCGACACCACGATGTACACCACCGCGAGCAGGAACACGATCAGCGCGGTCCAGTTGTTGAGCCGCAGCCCGAGGATGTGGTGGGCGTCGTCGACACGCATGTACTCGACCCAGAACCGGCCCACGCAGTACGCGGCGACGTACAGCGCGAACGCCCGCCCGTGCCCCAGCTTGAAGCGGCGGTCGGCCCAGATCACCAGCAGCGCGACGCCGATGCACCACAGCGACTCGTAGAGGAACGTCGGGTGGTAGGTGCCCGGCACCCGGCCGTCCGTCGAGGACGTGATCTTCAGGGCCCAGGGGAGGTCGGTCGACCGCCCGTACAGCTCCTGGTTGAACCAGTTGCCCCAGCGCCCGATGGCCTGCGCGAAGGCGATACCGGGAGCGACGGCGTCGGCGTACGCCGGCAGCGGGATGCCCCGGCGGCGGCAGCCGATCCACGCGCCCAGCGCGCCCAGCGCGATGGCGCCCCAGATGCCTAGGCCGCCCTCCCAGATCTTGAAGGCGTCCACCCAGTCACGGCCCTCGCTGAAGTACAGCTCGTAGTCCGTGATCACGTGATAGAGGCGCCCGCCGACCAGTCCGAACGGCACGGCCCAGACCGCGATGTCGGCCACCGTGCCGGATCGCCCGCCTCGGGCGATCCAGCGTTTGTTGCCGAGCCAGACGGCTACGAAGACACCGATGATGATGCAGAAGGCGTAGCCGCGCAGCGGGATGGGGCCGAGGTGGATCACCCCGCGCGACGGGCTGGGAATGTAGGCAAGTTCCATGGCAAGGTCGACGCTACCCTGCCGGGCGGCAGCGATGTCAGGCGGCCCGGCTACGGGTCCATAACGGGCAGCGCCCTCGGGCGGACCGCCCGCCGGGGCTCACCCCTTGGCCGCCTCCTCCACCATCTGCTTCAGCTTGGCCGGGGTCATCGTCTGGTCCTGGTAGATGTTCTTGCCGTTCAGCAGGACCGTCGGGGTGCCGCTGAAGCCGCCCTTCTTGAACGCGTCGTTGGACTTCTCCACCCAGCTGTTGTGCTTGCCGTCCTCCACGCACTTGCGGAAGGCGGGCGTGTCCAGGCCCTTGACCTTGGCCGCGAGCTCGAACAGCTTGCTGTTCTTGGCGAAGGCGTCGTCGACTTCCGGGGGCTGGTTCTCGTACAGCACGTCGTGGTACGGCGTGAACTTCCCGGTGTCCTGGGCGCAGGCCGCGGCGTTCGCCGCGTTGCGGGAGCCGGTGCCGCGCATGTTGCCGTCGATGATCGTCGCCAGGTGGTACTCGACCCTGAGCTTGCCGGAGTCCGTCAGCTCGTGGATCGTCGAGCGGTACGCGTCCTCGAAGGACTTGCAGGCCGGGCAGCGGAAGTCCTCCCAGACCGTGAGCGTGGACTTGGCGTTCTCCTGGCCCACCGGGATCGCGAGACCGTCCTTGCCCTGCGCGCCCGAGGGACCCACGACGGGTCCCGCGTCACTGCTGTCGTCCTTGCCCGCGTTCGCCGCGACGACTCCGACGACCGCGGCGAGTCCCAGCACGCAGACGACGCTGGCGCCCACGATCAGCGCACGGCGCCGCTTGTCGGCCGCCTTCTGCTTCTCACGCTCGACCGCCAGCCGCTCCCGGGCGGTCCGCTTTCCGTCACGATTCTTTTCGCTCACACCCGCAGAACGAACCGGGGAGGCGCAGCGCGCCTCCCCGGCCCCAGGTCCACCCGGAAGAGGGACCCGTATGAAATCCCGGTTTGTTACGCCTGCCCGCGCACGCCCTTCGCCAGCTCACCGGCGAGCGCGCGCACGGCCTCGAGGCCGGCCGTCTCGTCCGGCGCGTCCAGCATCCGCTTGACGAAGGCCGAGCCGACGATCACGCCGTCGGCGAAGCCGGCGACCTCGGCGGCCTGCGCGGCATTGGAGACGCCGAGCCCGACGCAGACGGGCAGTTCGGTGCCGGTGGCCCGGGTGCGCTCCACCAGGTCCTGCGCCTGCGCGCCCACCGACTCGCGGGTGCCGGTGACGCCCATCAGGGAGGCGGCGTAGACGAAGCCGCTGCCCGCCGCCGTGATCCGGGCGAGCCGCTCGTCCTTGCTGCTCGGGGCCACGACGAAGACCGTCGCGAGCCCGTGCTTCTCGGCGTGCTCCCGCCACAGGGCGGACTCCTGGACGGGCAGGTCGGGCAGGATGCAGCCCGCACCGCCCGCTTCCGCCAGCTCGGCGGTGAAGCGCTCGACGCCGTAGCGGTCGATGGGGTTCCAGTACGTCATGACGAGGATCGGCTTGCCCGTGGCCTCGTGCGTCTCGCGGACCGTACGCATGACGTCCGCGATCTTGACGCCGCCGCGCAGGGCGATGTCGTCGGCGGTCTGGATGACCGGGCCGTCGAGGACGGGGTCGCTGTGCGGCAGCCCCACCTCCACGATGTCCGCGCCCCCGTCGAGGGCGGCCTTGATCGCCTCGATGCCGCCGTCCACGGTCGGGAACCCGGCCGGCAGGTAGGCGATGAGCGCGGAGCGGCCCTCGGCCCTGGCGGCGTGCAGGGTGTCCGTCAACAGCTGGATGTTTCCGCTCACTTGGCGTCCCCCTGGATCTCGGCGGCACCGCCATTGGCGTCGGCGGCGACCTCGGCGTCGGTGTCGTACAGGCCGAAGTAGCGCGCGGCCGTGTCCATGTCCTTGTCGCCGCGCCCGGACAGGTTGACGACGATCAGCCCGTCCTCGCCCAGCTCCCGGCCGACCTCCAGGGCGCCGGCGAGCGCGTGGGCGCTCTCGATGGCCGGGATGATGCCCTCGGTGCGCGACAACAGGCGCAGCGCCTGCATGGCGGCGTCGTCGGTGACCGCGCGGTACTCGCCGCGGCCGCTGTCCTTGAGGTAGGAGTGCTCGGGCCCGATGCCGGGGTAGTCCAGACCGGCCGAGATCGAGTACGGCTCGGTGATCTGGCCCTCGTCGTCCTGAAGGACGTAGGAGCGGGAGCCGTGCAGGATGCCGGGCTCGCCGGCGGTGAGGGTGGCCGCGTGCTCACCGGTCTCGACGCCGTGCCCCGCGGGCTCGCAGCCGATGAGGCGTACGTCCGTGTCGGGGATGAAGGCGTGGAAGAGGCCGATGGCGTTGGAGCCACCGCCGACGCAGGCGATGGCGGCGTCGGGGAGACGGCCGGCGCGCTCCAGGAGCTGGCGGCGTGCCTCGACGCCGATCACGCGGTGGAAGTCGCGGACCATGGCGGGGAAGGGGTGCGGGCCGGCGACCGTACCGAAGAGGTAGTGGGTGTGGTCGACGTTGGCGACCCAGTCGCGGAACGCCTCGTTGATGGCGTCCTTCAGGGTGCGCGAGCCCGACTTCACGGCGATGACCTCGGCGCCGAGCATGCGCATCCGGGCCACGTTGAGGGCCTGGCGCCGGGTGTCGATCTCGCCCATGTAGATGGTGCAGTCGAGGCCGAACAGCGCGCAGGCCGTCGCCGTCGCCACGCCGTGCTGGCCAGCGCCCGTCTCGGCGATCACTCGGGTCTTGCCCATGCGTTTGGTGAGCAGGGCCTGACCGAGGACGTTGTTGATCTTGTGAGAGCCGGTGTGGTTGAGGTCTTCCCGCTTGAGGAAGATCCGGGCGCCGCCCGCTTCTGCGGCGAAACGGGGGACCTCGGTGAGCGCCGACGGGCGCCCCGTGTAGTTGACCAGCAGGTCGTCGAGTTCGCGGGCGAACTCGGGGTCGTGCTTGGCCTTGTCGTACTCGACGGCCACCTCGTCCACGGCGGCCACGAGGGCCTCGGGGATGAACTTGCCGCCGAACGCGCCGAAGTAGCCCTCGGCTGTGGGGACTTGACCCTCCGGGTCGGGGATGAAGAAGTCGCTGGGCATGCGGAAACCTCACGGTGAGTTTGTGGAATGCACTAATCGCCGTGGGGGCGGGGATGGTCAGGCGACCGCGGGCCGTGAGTGGCTGATCGCGCCCGCGCGGCGGTAGCCGCAGATCAAACAGAGCCCCGCGCCCCTAGGGGGCGCGCTGCCATCGGCGGCCGTTTACCTGTCCCGGCTCGTCACCGATCACATAACGGACCCTGCGTCCGTGCACCCTGCGCGCGGGCGCGCGGCAGCCCCGGGGCCTGCAGCCGCGCGCGAGGCGGGCGTACGGGTCCCTGGTGGCCAGGGCGATCGGGAGGGTCACGTCGGTCAGCCTAGCGGGTGATCAGCTGCGGCCGTGCCGGAGTGCGGGGTGTTCGCCTGCCGCCACCAGGTCGGAGACCGCGGCCTTCGGGTCCTTCCCCGTCACCAGGGACTCGCCGACCAGGACGGCGTCGGCGCCCGCGTTGGCGTAGGCGATGAGGTCGTGCGGGCCGCGGACGCCGGACTCGGCGATCTTGACGATGTGGTCGGGGATCTCCGGGGCGACGCGCTCGAAGGTGCCGCGGTCGACCTCGAGGGTCTTGAGGTTGCGCGCGTTGACGCCGATGACCTTGGCGCCCGCGTCCACGGCGCGCTCGACCTCGTCCTCGTCGTGCACCTCGACGAGGGGCGTGAGGCCGATGGACACCGCACGCTCGATGAGGGACTCCAGGGCGGGCTGGTCGAGGGCCGCGACGATCAGCAGGACGAGGTCGGCGCCGTAGGCCCGGGCCTCCCAGAGCTGGTACGACGTGACGACGAAGTCCTTGCGCAGGATCGGGATGTCCACACGGGCGCGGACCGCCTCCAGGTCGGCCAGCGAGCCGCCGAAGCGGCGCTGTTCGGTGAGGACGGAGACGACGGCCGCGCCGCCCGCCTCGTAGTCGGCGGCGAGCCCGGCCGGGTCGGCGATGGCGGCCAGCGCGCCCTTGGAGGGGCTGGACCGCTTGACCTCGCAGATGACCTTGACGCCGTCGCCCTTGAGGGCGGCGACCCCGTCCTTCGCCGCGGGAGCCTTCGCCGCGCGCTCCTTGAGCTCGTCGAGGCTGACGCGCGCCTGCCGCTCCGCGAGGTCGGCACGGACTCCGTCGATGATCTCGTCGAGCACACTCACGCGAGCGGCCCCCTTTCCGAAGGTGGACTGTCAAAGCCGTACGAAACAGGTGGTCACTGCGATGGTATCCGGAGGTGGGCGTATGCCTCGCATCCGGTTGACGCCGGTCCCATTACCTGGACGTTCACCAGTTGATCAAGGGTGCAGCCAGTCACCGAAGGGCAGGTTCCGGACAACGGTGAAGAGCAGGAGCAACGCCCCTGTGGCCCATAGCGTCACCGGCGACAGTTCCAGCCTGAAGGGGCGCCCGCGCACCGACCTGATCACCCAGACGGCCCACAGGACGGCGAAGAGCGCGTAACCGGCGACCGCGAGCGCGTTGTCCTGGAGCGCCGCCGCGAAGTCCCCGTGGACCACGGCGTGCGCGCTGCGCAGACCGCCGCAGCCGGGGCAGTAGATGCCGGTGAACTGCAGGAGCGGGCAGGCGGGGTAGTGGCCGGGTTCGTTCGGGTCCACGGCGCCGACGTATGCGAAGGCGGCCACGACGGCCGCGAGCACCCCCGCCGGTACGGCCAGTCGGCCGAGTACGGCGACGGCGCCGGGCTCGGTGGCTCCGTGCGGGCTGTCGGCGTTCACGTCATGCATTGTGCCCCCGCACGCGCGTGAGGGGCGTCCCCTGGCACCCATCGGTGCCGGGTCGCCCCTCAGCGAGGTCGGACGAGTCTCAGCTCTTGGCGCTCGCCGGTTCGCGCTCCTGCGAGGTCAGCAGCGCCTTGTGCGCGTCCTTCGGCTGGCCGAGTCCCATCGAGCTCATGATCCAGCCGACGATGCCGCCGAGGACCACGACGCCCAGACCGGCCCAGAAGCCCGCGGGCTGGTCCAGCACCATGAAGGCGCCCGAGACGCAGAACCCGATGAAGGCGATCGTGACACCGGTCCAGGCGGCCGGGGTGTGACCGTGGCTGCTGCCCGCCATTGCTTGCTCCTTGTTGCTGTGTACGTGTCGTACGTGGGTGAGCCGGTCGCTCGCTGTCATTGTCCCGCACGCGTACGCCCGCGGTGATCGGGGGTCACGCCGGGGCCGCGGACTATCCGCCGGTCGGGTCCTCGCCCCGGTCCAGGGCCTTCCACAGTTCCTCGGGCCGGTCGGGGTCGGCGGCCTGGGCCCTGCGGCGCGGGCGGGGGGCGCCGCCGCGCTCGTAGCGGCCGGACATGCCGGGCCACAGCCGGCCGTAGCGCAGGGCCAGCAGTCCGGCGAGCAGGATCAGGGCACCGCCGACGGCCGCGACGTACGGCCAGGCGGTGTGGTTGAGGGCGTCGACGGTGGCCGCGGTGTCGCCGGAGGCCTGGGCGGCCTTCTCGTCGAGCGCTGAGCTGTCGGAGGCGCCGAGCAGGGCGGCGGCGACGGTGCCTGCGCCGGAGAGCGCGAGCAGCCCGGCGACCATGAGGCGGCCGGCCCGGCGTACGGCGAACACGGCGACGAGCGCGGCGAGCCCCACTATGGCCAGGGCCGCGGGGACGCCCGTGACGTCGCTGCCCTTGGCGATCAGGGGGAACGGGCCGCCCGCCACCGTCACGGTGCCCTCGGACCAGCGCTGTCGGGTGGCGAGCAGCGCCACGGCCGCGCCGAGCGCGCCGCACAGCAGGGCCACGGCGAGACTCATACGGCCGGCCCGGGCGGAGGCGGGGGCTTCGGAACGGGGGTGCGGTACGGCAGTCACCCCTCCACTATCACCCGAACCCCGGACGATCAGTCACCCGGGGTTCGGTGAGAGGGCCACCCGGTTCAGCCGAGCCGGTTCGCCGTGTGCACCGCGCGCAGTACCGCCGCCGCCTTGTTGCGGCACTCGGTGTCCTCGGCGACCGGGTCCGAGTCGGCGACGATGCCCGCGCCCGCCTGGACGTATGCGGTGCCCTCCCGCAGCAGGGCCGTACGGATGGCGATGGCGGTGTCGGAGTCGCCCGCGAAGTCGAGGTAGCCGACGCAGCCGCCGTACAGCCCGCGTCTGGACGGTTCGAGTTCGTCGATGATCTGCATCGCGCGCGGCTTGGGGGCGCCGGAGAGGGTGCCGGCCGGGAAGCAGGCCGTCAGGACGTCGAAGGCGGTGCGGCCCGGTGCGACGCGTCCCGTCACGGTGGAGACGATGTGCATCACGTGGGAGTAGCGCTCGATGGACATGAAGTCCACGACCTCGACGGAACCCGGCTCGCAGACGCGGCCCAGGTCGTTGCGGCCGAGATCGACCAGCATCAGGTGCTCGGCGCGCTCCTTGGGGTCGGCGAGCAGTTCGTCGGCGAGGGCCTGGTCCTCCTGCGGGGTCGCCCCGCGCCACCGGGTCCCGGCGATGGGGTGGACCATGGCCCGCCCGTCCTCGACCTTCACCAGGGCCTCGGGGGACGAGCCGACGACGTCGAAGCCGTCGAAGCGGAACAGGTACATGTACGGCGACGGGTTGGTCGCGCGGAGCACGCGGTAGACGTCCAACGCGCTTGCCGTGCACGGCGTTTCGAAGCGCTGGGAGGGGACGACCTGGAAGGCCTCGCCGGCCCGGATGCGCTCCTTGATGTCCTCGACGGCCTCCTGGAAGTCCTCGCCGCCCCACAGGGCCGTGTACTCGGGCAGCTCCGAGGGCGGGAGCACGGCCGGGGGCTGGGCGACCGGGCGCGAGAGGTCGGCCTCCATGGCGTCGAGGCGGGCGACCGCGTCGGCGTGGGCCTCGTCGACGCCGGTGTCGAGGTCGTTGTGGTTGATCGCGTTGGCGATCAGCAGGACCGAGCCCTCCCAGTGGTCCATGACGGCGAGGTCGCTGGTGAGCAGCATGGTCAGCTCGGGCAGCTTCAGGTCGTCCCGCTCGCCGGGGCCGATCTTCTCCAGGCGGCGCACGATGTCGTAGCCGAGGTAGCCGACCATGCCGCCGGTGAAGGGCGGCAGGCCCTCGTGGTGCGGCGTGTGCAGGGCCTCGATGGTGGCGCGCAGGGCGGCGAGCGGGTCGCCGTCGACGGGGACGCCTACGGGCGGGGCGCCGAGCCAGTGGGCCTGTCCGTCGCGTTCGGTGAGCGTCGCCGCGGAGCGTACGCCCACGAACGAGTAGCGGGACCAGGAGCGGCCGTTCTCCGCGGACTCCAGCAGGAAGGTGCCGGGGCGCTCGGCGGCGAGCTTGCGGTAGAGGGCGACCGGGGTGTCGCCGTCGACGAGGAGCTTGCGCGTGACCGGGATGACGCGCCGGTCGGTGGCGAGCTTGCGGAAGGTCTCAAGGTCCATGGCGGCTGACCCTACTGATCCGAGGCCGCTGCGCCGGAATCAGCGCCGTCCTTGAGCAGTACGTCCTCGTCGAAGCAGGTGCGCGCGCCTGTGTGGCAGGCGGCGCCGACCTGGTCGACCTTGACGAGCAGGGTGTCGGCGTCGCAGTCCAGGGCGACGGACTTCACCCACTGGAAGTGGCCGGAGGTGTCGCCCTTGACCCAGTACTCCCGGCGACTGCGCGACCAGTAGGTGCAGCGGCCGGTGGTGAGCGTGCGATGCAGCGCCTCGTCGTCCATCCAGCCGAGCATGAGCACCTCTCCGGTGTCGTACTGCTGGGCGATGGCGGGCAGGAGTCCGTCCGCGCTGCGCTTGAGGCGCGCGGCGATCTCGTGGTCCAGTCGGCTGGGCCGGGGCGTGCTCGTGGTCATGCCTGCCATTGTGCCGCCTGCCACTGACAGTGACGGTTCCATGTCCACTGGGCGGACCTGTTGCCCGGTCGTAGGCTGACTGCATGTCGACCTTCGCCAAGCGTGAACGACTTCTTCTGGCCGACCTCTTGGAGGCCGAGGGCCCCGACGCCCCCACCCTCTGCGAGGGCTGGACGACCCGTGACCTGGCCGCGCATGTGGTGGTGCGCGAGCGCCGTCCCGACGCCGCCGCAGGCATCCTCATCAAGCAGCTCGCGCCGCGCCTGGACAGGGCGATGGCGGAGTTCGCCGCGAAGCCGTACGAGGAGCTGATCCAGCTCATCCGCACCGGTCCGCCGCGCTTCTCGCCCTTCCAGCTCAAGCAGGTCGACGAGGCGTCGAACACGATCGAGTTCTACGTCCACACGGAGGACGTCCGCCGCGCCCAGCCGGACTGGACCCCGCGCGAGCTCGACCCGGTCTTCCAGGACGCCCTGTGGTCCCGGCTGGAGCGCTCCGCCCGCCTGGTGGGCCGCAGCGCCCCCACGGGCCTGGTGCTGCGCCGCCCCGACGGCCAGACGGCCGTCGCCCACAAGGGCACCCCGGTCGTGACGGCCACCGGCGAGCCGTCGGAGCTGCTGCTGCTCGTCTACGGCCGGCAGAACGCCGCGAAGGTCGAGCTGGACGGCGACCAGGACGCCATCGCCAAGCTGCACGAAGGAAAGCAACTGGGAATCTGAGCGCGATCGGGCCCGACGGTCAGACGGCCGTCGCTCACAAGGGCACCTTTCGGATCTCCCCGGCAGAAAGCCCCGGCCACCCGGTGGCCGGGGCTCGAAGCGGCGGGCGTCAGCGCACGGCGTGGCCGGCCGTCCGCAGCGTGTCCTTCACCTCGCCGATCCGCAGATCCCCGAAGTGGAACACCGACGCCGCCAGCACCGCGTCCGCGCCCGCCTCGATAGCGGGCGCGAAGTGGGTGAGCTTGCCGGCGCCGCCGGAGGCGATCACCGGGACCGTCACGTGCTTGCGTACGGCCTGGATCATCTCCAGGTCGTAGCCGTCCTTCGTGCCGTCCGCGTCCATCGAGTTGAGCAGGATCTCGCCCGCGCCCAGCTCGGCCGCGCGGTGCGCCCACTCGACGGCGTCCATGCCGGTGCCGCGACGGCCGCCGTGGGTGGTCACCTCGAAGGTGCCCTCTGGCGTGCGCCGCGCGTCGACCGAGAGGACCAGCACCTGCCGGCCGAAGCGCTCGGCGATCTCCCGGATGAGATCCGGGCGCGCGATGGCCGCCGTGTTGACGCCCACCTTGTCCGCGCCCGCGCGCAGCAGCTTGTCCACGTCCTCGGCCGTGCGGACGCCACCGCCGACGGTCAGCGGGATGAACACCTGCTCGGCGGTGCGGCGCACCACGTCGTACGTCGTCTCGCGGTTGCCCGACGACGCGGTGATGTCCAGGAAGGTCAGCTCGTCGGCGCCCTCGGCGTCGTACACCTTGGCCATCTCGACGGGGTCGCCCGCGTCGCGCAGGTTCTGGAAGTTGACGCCCTTGACGACCCGGCCGTTGTCCACGTCCAGGCAGGGGATGACTCGGACCGCCAGGGTCATGAAACCGGCTCCTCTAACGTCCTCTGAATGCTTCTATTTCCACTTCGACCAGGATGCGCGAGTCCACGAAGCCCTCCACGACGAGCAACGTCGAGACCGGGCGCACCGTGTCGAAGAACTCCTTGTGGGCCCGGCCCACGGCGTCCACATCGCGGGCGTGGGTCAGGTACATCCGCGTACGGACCACGGACTCGACCCCGAGCCCGAACTCGCCGATCGCCTCGATCGCGTGGGTGAAGGCCACCTTGGCCTGCTCGTACGGGTCGCCCTCGCCGTACAGCACGTCGCCCTTGAAGGACGTCGTGCCCGCCACCAGCACCCGGTCGCCCGCCGCGACGGCACGTGCGAAACCGAAGGACTCTTCCCAGGGACTTCCGCTCTGCACGCGCCGTACGGCATCGGATGTCATGACACTGTGTCCATTTTCACGACGTAGCCTCCAGGGCCTCTTCCAGGGTGAACGCCTTCGCGTACAGGGCCTTCCCGACGATGGAGCCCTCGACACCGAGCGGGACCAGCTCGGCGATGGCCCGCAGGTCGTCCAGGGACGACACGCCGCCGGAGGCGACCACCGGGCGGTCCGTCGCCGCGCAGACGTTCTTCAGCAGCTCCAGGTTCGGGCCCTGGAGGGTGCCGTCCTTGGCGATGTCGGTGACGACGTAACGGGCGCAGCCCTCGCTGTTGAGGCGCTCCAGCGTCTCGTAGAGGTCGCCGCCGTCGCGGGTCCAGCCGCGGCCGCGGAGCGTGGTGCCCCGGACGTCCAGGCCCACCGCGATCTTGTCGCCGTGCTCGGCGATGACCTTGGCGACCCACTCGGGGGTCTCCAGGGCGGCCGTGCCGAGGTTCACGCGCGTGCAGCCGGTGGCGAGCGCGGCGGCGAGGGAGGCGTCGTCGCGGATGCCGCCGGACAGCTCGACCTTGATGTCCATCGCCTTGGCGACCTCGGCGATCAGCTCGCGGTTGTCGCCGGTGCCGAACGCGGCGTCCAGGTCCACCAGGTGCAGCCACTCGGCGCCCGAACGCTGCCAGGCCAGGGCGGCCTCCAGCGGGGAGCCGTAGGAGGTCTCGGTGCCGGACTCGCCGTGTACGAGGCGGACGGCCTGGCCGTCGCGGACGTCTACGGCGGGGAGGAGTTCGAGCTTGGCCATGTCTCTACAGGGTTCCGATCCAGTTGGTGAGCAGCTGCGCTCCGGCGTCGCCGGACTTCTCGGGGTGGAACTGCGTGGCCCACAGGGCGCCGTTCTCCACGGCGGCCACGAAGGGCTTGCCGTGCGTCGACCAGGTGACCTTGGGCGCGGTCATCGCCGGGTTGTGCGTCTCCAGAGCCCAGTCCTGGACGGCGTAGGAGTGCACGAAGTAGAAGCGGGCGTCCGCGTCCAGGCCGGCGAACAGCTCGGTGCCCGCCGCCACGTCCACGGTGTTCCAGCCCATGTGGGGCACGACATCGGCCTGCAACGGCTCCACCGAGCCCGGCCACTCGCCGAGACCCTCGGTCTCGACGCCGTGCTCGATGCCGCGCGCGAACAGGATCTGCATGCCGACGCAGATGCCCATCACGGGACGTCCGCCGGACAGCCGACGGTCGATGATCCAGTCGCCGCGTGCCTCGGTGAGCCCCCGCATACAGGCCGCGAAGGCACCGACGCCCGGCACGAGCAGGCCGTCGGCGTTCATGGCCCGGTCGAAGTCACGGGTGATCTCGACATCGGCGCCCGCGCGCGCGAGGGCGCGTTCGGCCGACCTCACATTGCCGAAGCCGTAGTCGAAGACCACGACCTTCTTGGTGCTCAATTCCACACCTCCAGCCTGAGGACGCCCGCGACGAGACACATCGCGGCGCCTATCGACAGCAGCACGATGAGGCTCTTCGGCATCTCCTGCTTGGCGAAGGAGATGATGCCGCCGACCAGGAAGAGACCGACGACGATCAGGATGGTGGACAGCCCGTTCACAGCGCGCCCTTCGTGGAGGGCAGGATTCCGGCCGCGCGCGGGTCCTTCTCGCTCGCGTACCGCAGCGCCCGCGCCAGCGCCTTGAACTGGCACTCCACGATGTGGTGCGCGTTGCGCCCGTACGGCACGTGCACGTGCAGCGCGATCTGCGCCTGGGCGACGAAGGACTCCAGGATGTGCCGGGTCATCGTGGTGTCGTACTCGCCGATCATCGGCGCCATGTTCTCGGGCTCGGTGTGCACGAGGTAGGGGCGGCCGGACAGGTCGACGGTGACCTGGGCGAGGGACTCGTCCAGCGGGACCGTGCAGTTGCCGAAGCGGTAGATCCCCACCTTGTCGCCGAGGGCCTGCTTGAAGGCGGCGCCCAGCGCGAGGGCGGTGTCCTCGATGGTGTGGTGGGAGTCGATGTGCAGGTCGCCCTCGGTCTTCACGGTCAGGTCGAACAGACCGTGCCGGCCGAGCTGGTCGAGCATGTGGTCGTAGAAGCCGACGCCTGTCGACACATCGACCTTGCCGGACCCGTCGAGATCGATCTCGACGAGGACCGAGGTCTCCTTCGTCACCCGCTCTATGCGGCCTACGCGGTTCATGCGCTCTGCTCCTCCGGGGGTGCGGGGGTGTCCCCCACAAAACTCAGTAGTTCACGTACGGCGTCGAGGAACGCGTCGTTCTCTTCGGGGGTTCCGGCGGTCACCCGCAGCCAGCCCGGCACGCCGTTGTCCCGGACCAGGACGCCCCGGTCGAGGATCTGCTGCCAGACGGCGTGGGCGTCGTCGAACCGCCCGAACTGCACGAAGTTGGCGTCCGACGCGGTGACCTCGTAGCCGATCGCCAGCAGCTCGGTGACCAGCCGGTCCCGCTCAGCCTTCAGCTGCTCGACGTACTTGAGCAGCGTGTCGGTGTGCTCCAGGGCGGCCAGCGCGGTCGCCTGGGTGACGGCCGACAGGTGGTAGGGCAGCCGTACGAGCTGGACGGCGTCCACCACCGCCGGGTCCGCGGCGAGATAGCCCAGGCGCAGGCCGGCGGCGCCGAAGGCCTTCGACATCGTCCGGGAGACGACGAGATTCGGCCTGCCTTCGAGCAGTGGCAGCAGCGAGTCGCCGTGGCTGAACTCGATGTACGCCTCGTCGACCACGACCATCGACGGCTTCGCCGCCTGCGCGGCCTCGTACAGCGCGAGGACGGTCTCGGGCGGGACGGCGTTGCCCGTGGGGTTGTTGGGCGTGGTGATGAAGACGACGTCCGGCCGGTGCTCTGCGATCGCCTTCTCGGCGGCCGCGAGGTCGATCGTGAAGTCGTCGTTGCGGGGGCCGGAGATCCAGCCGGTGCCGGTGCCGCGCGAGATGAGTCCGTGCATCGAGTACGACGGCTCGAAGCCGATCGCGGTACGGCCAGGACCGCCGAAGGTCTGCAGCAGCTGCTGGATGACCTCGTTGGAGCCGTTCGCCGCCCAGACGTTGGCCAGGCCGACCTCGTGGCCGGACGTGTCCGTCAGGTACCTGGCGAGCTGGGTGCGCAGCTCCACCGCGTCCCGGTCCGGGTAGCGGTTGAGGTTCCGGGCCGCCTCACGGACCCGCTCGGTGATGCGCTCGACCAGGGCCTCGGGCAGCGGGTAGGGGTTCTCGTTGGTGTTCAGCCGTACGGGGACGTCCAACTGGGGCGCGCCGTAGGGGGACTTGCCGCGCAGCTCGTCCCGTACGGGGAGATCGTCGATGCCGGTCACTTGCTCTCGGGTACCTTCCAGCCGAACCTCGCCTTGACCGCCGCGCCGTGCGCCGGCAGATCCTCCGCCTCCGCCAGCGTCACCACGTGCTGCGCGACCTCGGCCAGCGCGTCCTTCGTGTAGTCGACGATGTGGATGCCGCGCAGGAAGGACTGGACGGACAGACCCGAGGAGTGGCAGGCGCAGCCGCCGGTGGGCAGCACATGGTTGGAGCCGGCGGCGTAGTCGCCGAGCGACACCGGTGCCCAGGGGCCGATGAAGATCGCGCCGGCGTTGCGCACCCGGTCGGCCACCGCGGTGGCGTCGGCGGTCTGGATCTCCAGGTGCTCGGCACCGTACGCGTCGACGACCCTGAGGCCCTCGTCCACACCGTCGACCAGGACGATCGCGGACTGTCTGCCCTTCAGGGCCGGGACGATCCGGTCGTCGATGTGCTTGGTGGCCGCGACCTGCGGCTCCAGCTCCTTCTCCACCGCGTCCGCGAGCTCCACGGAGTCGGTGACGAGGACGGCGGCGGCCAGCGGGTCGTGCTCGGCCTGGCTGATCAGGTCGGAGGCGACGTGCACCGGGTCGGCGGTCGCGTCGGCCAGGATCGCGATCTCGGTCGGGCCCGCCTCGGCGTCGATGCCGATCTTGCCGGTGAAGTAGCGCTTGGCGGCGGCGACCCAGATGTTGCCGGGGCCGGTGACCATGTTGACGGGCCGGCAGGACTCGGTGCCGTACGCGAACATCGCGACGGCGGTCGCGCCTCCGGCGGCGTACACCTCGTCGACGCCGAGCAGCGCGCAGGCGGCCAGGATCGTCGGGTGCGGGAGGCCGTCGAACTCGGCCTGGGCCGGGGAGGCCAGCGCGATCGACTCGACGCCGGCCTCTTGGGCGGGGACGACGTTCATGACCACGGAGGACGGGTAGACCGACCGGCCGCCGGGCGCGTAGAGCCCGACCCGCTCGACCGGCACCCACTTCTCGGTGACCGAGCCGCCGGGGACGACCTGGGTGGTGTGCGAGGTACGGCGCTGCTCGCGGTGGACGAGACGGGCGCGCCGGATGGACTCCTCCAGGGCCGCGCGCACGGCCGGGTCGAGCTCTGCCAACGCGCGCGTGAGGGCCGCCGCGGGCACCCGCACCTGGTCGAGCTTGACCCCGTCGAACTTCTCGGCGAAGTCGATCAGCGCCGCGTCGCCCCGATGATGCACGGCCTCGCAGATCGGACGCACCTTCTCCAGGGCGGCGGATACGTCGAAGTCGGCTCGGGGCAGCAGGTCGCGCAGGGCGGGGCCCTCGGGAAGGGCGTCGCCGCGCAGATCGATTCGGGCCAAGAAGGAATTTCGCAGCACGGGCTCAATTCTCTCAGACCCGGGTCCGGCACCGTTCGCGCGTATCAATGGCTGATACAGAACCCTGCGGGAACCCGGAAGATCACCTTCACGTCTAGCGTTCGGGGCGTCACACAGCGGGCATGAACGGTTGTATAAACCCACGAGTAGCTGAGAGGGATGAAAGAGACGTGACCGAGGGGGCCGGCATCCGGGACGGGGATCCGCCGGACGATCTGACCGCCGCCGAGATAGGCATGTGGCAGGCCTTCCGCAACGGCAGCGTGTACGACCTGAGCAGCGGCGACACGGTCGTCGACGATCCGCACGGCGGGCACCCCTGGGGCGAGGAGCGGACCGTACGCGCGCGTATCGTCTGCTGGCTGCTGCTGGACGGGCCGCCCGCGCTCGCGGGCCGGGTGTCTTCGCTGAAGCTGGTCGGCGTGCGGATCAGCGACACGATGGACCTGGCGGGCGGCACGGTGGTGCCGTACGTCGAACTGCGCGGCTGCCGCTTCGACCAGGAAGTCCGGCTGCCCGAGGCCCGCTTCACCACCGTCCGGCTGGTGGACTGCGCGGTGCCGCGGCTGGAGGCCGCCCGGGTGCACACCGAGGGCGATCTGCATCTGCCGCGCTGCCGGTTCCACAACGGCGTACGGCTCACCGACGCCCACATCGGCACGGATCTGCTGCTCAACCAGGCGATCGTCTACCGCGACCGCAGCGGCCGCTCGATAGCGGCGGACGGCATCAGCGTCGGCCAGGACCTCCAGGCCGAGATGCTGGAGTCGCACGGCGAGCTGAGTCTGCGCGGCGCCAGCATCGGCGTGTCGCTGAGCCTGCGGGGCGCACGGCTGGTCAACCCGTACACGCGGCTCGCGCTGAACGCCCCCCAGCTGACCGTCGGGCGCACCCTCTACCTGACCCCGGCGGGCGTCGGCAGTCCGCTGCTGAGCGGCCGCACCCCCGCGCGCGGGACGCGCATCCAGCGGTTCGCGTGCCAGGGCGGGGTGCGGCTGGACGACGGGCGGTTCGGGGACGCCGTCGACCTGGAGCGGGCCCGGTTCGCCTTCAGCGACGAGCAGGAGCTGTCGCTGCGCCGCGTCCAGACACCCGAGCTGCGCTTCCTCGGGGAGCGGCCGGAGCGCGGCAGGGTGGTGCTGTCCGGGGCACGGATCGTCAACCTGATGGACCGGGCGGACGCCTGGCCGGGGCCTGGGCTGCTGCACATGGGCGGGTTCACCTACGAGAACCTCGTGCCGCGCGGCCCGTTCCCGCTGGAGCGGCGGCTGGAGTGGGTGGCCGCCGCGACCGCCGAGTACAACCCGGAGCCGTACGAGCGACTGGCCGCCGTCCTGCGCAACGGCGGTGAGGACGAGGACGCGCGCGAGGTGCTGCTCGCCAAGCAGCGCCGGCGCCGCGAGACCCTGCCGCCCGCGGCCAAGCTGTGGGGTTACGCACAGGACTGGATGGTCGCCTACGGCTACCGGCCGGGCCGGGCGGCGGTGTGGATGGCGGTGCTGTGGGCGGCGAGCTCGGTGGCCTTCGTGTACGCCGATCCGCCGCCGCTGAAGGGCACCGAGCACCCGACGTGGAACCCGCCCCTGTTCGCCCTCGACCTGCTGCTGCCGGTCATCGATCTGGGCCAGGTCGGGTTCTGGCAGCTGAGCGGCGCCTGGCAATGGCTGGCCGCGGCGATGATCCTGCTGGGCTGGATCCTGGCGACGACGGTGGCCACCGGGGCCACGCGCACGCTGCGCCGAAGCTGAGATCGACGATTGTTGAACTCTACCCCTTTACCCGTTCTTGACCTGTTGGCGTACAACTTTCCACATCTTGCCCGTTCCCTCTGGCGCGGGCGTGACCAGCGGTCCTTCAATGGTCGACACCATGGCTCTCATGCTGCCGTTCGGCCGGGCGTCCCGGTCGGCAAGGACCGCGCAGCGCCCCGCCGTCGGTCTCCACGCCGACGACGAGGTGCTTCTCGACGCGCCCGACGACCGCCTGGGCCCCGCGCTGGTCGCGGCCGGGCGGGGCGCGTACCAACCGGCCGCCGAACTGCTCGCCGTCACCCGGCAGCAGGCGCAGTGGGAATACCGCGACAGATACGCGCTGCATCTAGCGGCCTTCGCGCGCTCCCGCCCGGAGTGGCTGGAGGCCTGGTACGCGGCGGCCCCGCACGATCCGGACGCGCTGCTGATCAGGGCCCAGGTCGCGGTGGACCACGCCTGGCGGTCACCGGCGCGGGCCGAGGTGCTGCGCGGGGTGAGCCCGATGATCACCGCCGCCGCGCGGGCCGACGACCGCGACCCGGTGCCGTGGCGGATCGCCCTGGACCACGCGCGCGGCTCCCGCGCCGGGCACACCTACTTCGGCGAACTGTGGGAGGCGGCACTGCGCCGCGCCCCGCGCCACTACGGCTGCCATGTGGCCGCCCTGCGCTATCTGGGCTCCGCCTGGCACGGCTCGCACCGGGAGTGCCTCGACTTCGCCGACCGGGCGGCACAGGACGCTCCGGCCGACTCCCTGGTCCAGGCGCTGCCGACCCGGGCCGCCCTCGCCTACCTCGACGACGACTGCGGTCCGGGCATGCCGCGGGCCCGGCTGGACGCGGCGGCCGACCGGGCCCTCGCGCTGTCCGCCCGGTTCCCGGCGGCCGACCTGTGGCCGGCTGCGATCCGCAACAAGCTGACGTACGTCCTGGTACGGCTGGGCCGCTGGGAGGACGCCCTGGAGCAGCTGCGCCTGATCGGGCCGTACGCCACGTCCTTCCCGTGGAGCCGGGGCTCGGACGATCCGCTGGGGCGGTTCCTGGAGGTACGCGAGGAGGTCCGGCTGCGGACGGCGGCCGAGCGGGATGCGCGCGGCGAACATCCACGGAGTGGGCGCGCGGAACGCGTTCACTCCGGTGACCACTAGGCTTTGACGCCGTGACCGTCCGCCTTCCGCTCTTCCCCCTGAACTCGGTGCTCTTCCCGGGCCTCGTGCTGCCGCTCAACGTCTTCGAGGAGCGCTATCGCGCCATGATGCGCGAGCTGCTGAAGACTCCCGAGGAGGAGCCGCGCCGTTTCGCCGTCCTGGCCATCCGGGACGGCCACGAGGTGGCTCCGAGCGCCCCCGGCATGCCGGATCCGACGGCCCAGCCCGACCGCGGGCCGGCGGCGGGCTTCGGCCCCGACCCGGCGAAGTCCTTCCACGGCGTGGGCTGTGTGGCGGACGCGGCGACGATCCGGGAGCGGGCCGACGGCACCTTCGAGGTGCTGGCGACGGGGACGACGCGGGTACGGCTGGTGTCGGTGGACACATCGGGCCCGTTCCTGACGGCGGAACTGGAAGAACTCCCGGAGGAGCCGGGCGACGAGGCGGGCGCGCTGGCCGAGGGGGTGCTACGCGCGTTCCGGCAGTACCAGAAGCGTCTGGCGGGCGCCCGTGAACGTTCCCTGTCGACGGCCGACCTGCCGGACCAGCCCTCCGTGGTCTCCTATCTGGTGGCGGCCGCGATGATGCTGGACACCCCGACGAAGCAGCGCCTGCTCCAGGCCCCGGACACCGCGTCCCGGCTGCGCGACGAGCTGAAACTCCTTCGCGCCGAGACCTCGATCATCCGTACGCTGCCGTCGCTGCCGGCGTCGGACCTGACGCGCGGCCCGACGAGCCTGAACTGACGCACCACACACGACGCACGACTCTGGGGAACCGGCCACCATGGCGAAGAAGCCGAAGAAGAACCAGCATCAGTCCGGCGGCACACCCGCGACGGTGTCCCTCACGGCGGCCGGCATCGCGTACACGATCCACTCCTACGACCACGACCCCTCCCACCCCTCCTACGGCGAGGAGGCCGCGGAGGCGATGGGTGTGTCACCGGAGCGGGTCTTCAAGACGCTGGTGGCGGACGTGGACGGCGACCTCACGGTGGCGGTGGTCCCGGTGGCGGGCCAGCTGGACCTCAAGGCCCTGGCGTCGGCGGTCGGCGGCAAGCGCGCGACGATGGCCGACCCGGCCCTGGCGGAACGCACCACCGGCTACGTCCGGGGCGGTATCTCCCCCCTGGGCCAGCGCAAGAAGCTCCGCACGGTCCTGGACGCCTCGGCCCGCGGCCACGCCACGATCTGCGTCTCGGCCGGCCGCCGCGGCCTGGAGGTCGAACTCTCCCCCGAGGACCTCACCAGCCTCACCCAAGCGGTCCTCGCCCCCATCGGGCGTGCGTGACCTCTCGACGGAAGCGGTGTCCTCGGTTAAGTACGAGGGACATGTCGAAGAAAACGCGGAAACGAAAGTGGCGCGTCAAGAAGGGCCGCTCGAACCACGGACGCCGCCCGGCGTAGGCATTCAGAACGCCGGTCGAGGCATTTCAGCCCGTCCCTGGGCCTTCAGAACGCCGGTCGAAGCATTTCAGCCCGTCCCTAGGCATTCAGAACGCCGGTCGAGGCATTTCAGCCCGTCCGGCGTTTGAGGACGAGGCCCGTTCAGGGCCGACAGCGGGGGTCTGGGGGCGGCAGCCCCCAGAAAGCACCCGGGGTCAAAGGGGCAGAGCCCCTGGAGGACGGGACGGGTAGGGGCGGCGGGGGCGAAAAACCCCTCGGCGCGACCACCCACCCACCTACGCCGGCGGCACCCCGTAGGACCCCGGCTGCCGCCCGTCAGCAGAATCCTGCTGATACGGATCCACATCCCGGGGCCCGAACAACGCCGTCAGCCCGAGATGCACCACCAACGCGGCCAACGGCCACGCCAGCCACGCCCCCTTCGCCCCCAACTTCAACGGCGCCGAGAACGCGACCCCCTTGCCCGCTTCCTTCGCGTGGGCGATCACATCCCCCGTGGGCCCGAGCCACACCCCGACCCGCCAGGCCAGCAGCGACCCCGCAAACCCCCCGACGGCCAGCGCCACCACCAGCGGCACACCCCCACGCCGCCGCCACAGAAAGACAGCGGCCGCACTGACCAGCCCGAACGCGAGGGCAAGCAGAGTGAACGTTCCGTCCACCCCGACAGCCTGCTCCCCCTCGGAGTCCTTGAAGTAGACGACCCAGGCATTGTCGACGACATCCCCGACGAGCGGCACACTCGGCGCCAGCCACCACCACAGCACCCCGAGCAGCGCCCCGAACAGCGCCACCACCACCGCGACCAGGCCGGCCTCTCGCACTTCGGTCTTCATTCCGGGACCGTCCTGTTCGTACGAGCCATATATGCCGTACGGACCGGGAGAGCCGTGCGGCCCCTGTGCCCCGGGCGGAGCGTCGGTTATGGCGTCATGCGGAAGGGCAGCCGCATGCCCGGCAGCGGGCGGCTGCCACCCCCCGTTGGGGGACGGTTCACGCGGCGGCGGTGGCGGAGTCAGCGGAGCGGTCACCCTGCCATCGTGCCAGGCCGACCTGTGCGGCGCGTCACCGGACGGCCGCCCGACGGTACGCCCAGGTGGCGGCGGCCAGCGAGACGACGCCGACGACACCGCACACGGCCAGGTCCCCGAGCACGAACGCCCAGTCCGGCCGCTCCCCGAAGGTCCGCGCCAAGGCCTCCACCCCGTACGTCGAGGGCAGCAGATCCCGCGTGAACCGCACCGCCTCCGGCATCCGGTCGGCCGGCAGCACCCCCAGCAGCAGCGCCGCGGACATCCCCAACTGCCCGAGCAGCGTGGCCAGTTCGGGCCGCGGCGCGAGCAGCCCGAGTGCCGCGCCCAGCCCGGCGAGCGCGGCCCCCGCCAGCGGGATCACCGCGACGAGCACCCACAGATGCGCCATCGGCAGCCCGAACAGCACGCACCCGAAGACGGCCGTCACCACGGTCCCCGGCACGGTGAAGGAGGCGTACGCCCCCGCCGCCCCGAGCACCACCGCGGCGGGCGGCACCGGCAGCGTGGCGTAGTGGTCGAGCCCGCCGCTGGCCCGCAGTTGCCCGAAGTACTGCGCGAGCAGGTTCAGCGCGACGAAGGCGACCACGAGCACCGCCGACCCGGCCACCACGGCCTGCGCCTCGGCCCCGCCGTCCACGACCCCGCGCATCAGGACCATGATCCCGATCGACTGGAAGGTCGCCACGAACAGCAGCGGAATGCGCGCGACCCGCGCCCGGGACAACTGCGCCCGGTACACGGCGCACAGCGCAGGCCACAGCCGCGCACGCGGCCCGAGCTCGGCCGCGGCCGGTCCGGCCGTCTCGTCCACGGCCAGGGCGCTGCCCGGCAGAACCTCGGCGGGTACGACACTCACGTGGCGCTGCTCCCTTTCACACGGGGGATCACTGGGGAGGTGGCCCTGTCCCGTACGGATACCGATACGGATACGACGGTCTGTGTGCTCAAGCCTTCACCAACCCCTGCTGCGCGGCCCCGCCCAGAGCCAGATAGACGTCCTCCAGGCTGGGCGTGGCGAGCGTGAAGTCGTCCAGCGCGGCGAACGCGGCCCCGCCGGTGACGGTGGCGACGACCGCGCGGGCCTCCTCGGGAGCGAGCCGCAGCGTCCAGCGCCGCCCGGACTCCACGACCCGGTCCTGCAGCGCGGCGACCTCGGGCACGTCCAGCGGTGCCCGCTCCCGCCACAGCAGTTCGACCCGTACCTCGCCGGCGACCCGCTCCTTGAGCCCGGACGGTGTGTCGCAGGCGATCACACGGCCCCGGTCGAGCACGGCGACCCGGTCGAGCACGGTCTCGGCCTCGATGACGTTGTGGGTGACGAGCAGCACGGTCGTCCCGCGCTCGGCCCGCCGCCGGTCCACGGCCGACCACACGGCCCGCCGCGCCACCGGGTCCATCGCGGTGGTGGGCTCGTCCAGCACGAGCAGCGGCCGCTCCCCCACGAGCGCGGCGGCGAAGCAGGCCAGCCGCCGCTGCCCACCGGACAGCTTCTTGATCGGCCGCCCGGCGAGCGACCCGAGGCCCAGCTCGTCGAGTACGGCGTCCCGCTCGTCCCGCGCCTGCCGCGCGTCCAGTCCGCGCAGCCGCCCGGTCGTCTCGGCGGCGAGCGACACGGTCAGGTCGTCGAGGGCGGTCGACTCCTGCCCGAGGTAGGCGAGGATGCGCGCGGCCCGCTCCGGGTGCCGCACGATGTCGTGCCCGAGGATCTCCACGCTGCCGGTGTCGGGCCGCATCAGCCCGGTGAGCTGTCGTACGAGGGTGGTCTTGCCGGCGCCGTTCGGCCCGAGCAGCCCGAAGATCTCGCCGCGCCGGATGTCCAGCCGTACGTCGTCGGTGGCGCGCACCTCGGGCGTGCCGGGTGCCCCGCGCCGCCCGCGTACGGCCGGATAGGTCTTCGTCAGCCCGCGCACGGCACACACGACGTCACCATCGTGCCGAAATACCTGTGCCGCGCGCGTACTCACAAGGCACGAGACTACGGGGTCCGGACCCCGCCCGAGTCCTCGGGTCGGCCACCGGGCACAAACCGACAGCTGGTGGCCGCAAAACCCCCGGTCCCGATAAATCCACCGCTACGACGCCCAACCACGACGGCGCCGGGTCACTCCCCCGCGGGAGCGTGTTCCGCGGCCGTCCGCACATCGATCTCCCGCCAGAACCCGGCCCGGATCGCATACCGGTCGTGCTCGTCGATCTGGTCGTCCTTGTGCGCGAGCAACCCGAACCGGGCCGCGTACCGCAGCAGCTCACCGTCGATCCGATGCGGAATCCGCGGGTACATCCCGGACAGCTTGTGCAGATGGCTCTGGTCTCCCAGCCGTCCCATCCACCGCCGTGCGAACACCTGTCCCACCTCGTACGGATCCCCGCCGACCGTGGTGATGTCCTCCTCCCGGTCGGCCCACCGCTGCTCCGCCGTGGTCAGCTGGGCGAGCGTCGGCATGGACGCGGCGTCGGGCGCCTCGGCGGCGACCCCGGGCCGGTCGACCCATCCCTTGTCGGAGGACCACCGCAGCGTCGCGCTCGCCGGGGGCTGGGCAGCCTGCACGCCGGGCGCGCGCAGCGCCGCGAGGTCCTTCGGGGTGGGCACGCCCTTGGACGCCGGTACCCGTTCCTGCGTGCCGTTCCCCGAGGCGGCGCCCGCCGGGGCGTGCTCGCCCTCGTCGGCGGGCCGCTCGTCCCTCGCGCCGAGCGCGGAGTCGGGCAGCGGCGCGGACAGGATCGCGGCGATCTCGGGCCGCGGCACGGGCGGTGGCGCGCACACCCCGGTGAGCTCCTTGGCGCGTACGGCCTTGGTGATCCACGTACGGTCGAGCACGCGCCGCTCGTCGGCCTCGGCGACCAGGTCCTCGGACTGGTTGTAGTCACCGTCGGCGGCCTGCACGGCCCACAGGTGTACGGCGACCCCGTGCTCCTTGGCGGCCATCATGCCCGGCAGCAGATCGCCGTCGCCGGTCACCAGCACGATGTCGGAGCAGGCGCGGTTGCGAGCCAGCTCGGTCAGCTCGGCGTGCATCGCGGCGTCCACGCCCTTCTGTGCCCAGCGGCCGTCGCTTCGGGTCAGGGCACCGAGCCGGACGGTGACCCGGGGCATCACGCGCAGCCTGCGATGCTCGGGCTGCGGGACGCGGTCGGGGGCGCCGTCGAACCAGTAGATGCGCAGCAGGGGCCGTTCCGTGTCGGACTCGGCGCGCTCGCGCAACCCCTGGATGAGGGCGGTGTGATCGACGGTGATCCGGGACCGGGAAGGTTCCCCGGCGAGCAGGCTGGCGGCGGCCCCCAGCAGATACCCGGCGTCCACCAGGACGATGCAGCGGTCCACACGACTCACCCTCTTCCCGGGAGGTTTGCTTCAGGCTTCCTTCGAGTCTGCCCGACCGTGCGGGGGTTAACGGGGCGAACTCGATCTTCGGCGTGGCGTTTCGGGGCATCGGCTCGACAACGCGCCACGCCTCACGCCCCGACAACCGCTGTTACACACGGTAATTATCCGAAATGCGTTCTTTATCAGCCTATGTGAATCTGGTCGCGGCCCTGGCCCCTAGATCCCCCACAGGAGGCAGATCACCATGGCCAAGAACAAGAAGCAGGACCGCAAGCAGCCGCAGTCCGAGCGTGGTCAGCAGCAGGCGCAGCACTCCTCGATGGAGGTGCAGACCGAGCAGCACATGCCGCAGGTGACCCCCGCCGACATGGCGCGCAAGGGCAAGCAGAAGCGCTTCGGCCACAACTGACATCTGCATAAAGGGCTGTTGCAGCCCAGGCACACGATGAGGGGCGCACCCGACGCGCGGGGTGCGCCCCTCTCGCGCGAGGCACGAGGTCGGCTCAGCCGGCCAGGCAGGACGGTCCGAGCAGCACCTTCAGGTCACCGAACAACGCCGGGTCGGGCTTCACCCGGTGCCGGTCCAGCCGTAGCACCGTCGTCTTGGTCGGGCCCTGGAGCTTGATACGGACCTCGCTCTCGCCCTTGTGATGGGTGAGGATCTCGCCGAGGCGGCTGACCATCGGCGGGGTGACCCGGGTGGCCGGGATGGTGAGGATCACGGGCGCGTTGGTGCCCGCGTTGGACAGGTCGGGGACCTGGAGCTCCATCGCGACCAGTCGCGGCACGTCCTCGCGCTTGTCGAGGCGGCCCTTGACGAACACGACGGCGTCCTCGACGAGTTGGGTCGACACGAGCTGGTACGTCGCCGGGAAGAACATGCACTCGATGGAACCGGCGAGGTCCTCGACGGTGGCGATGGCCCAGGCGTTGCCCTGCTTGGTCATCTTGCGCTGGAGGCCCGAGATGATGCCGCCGATGGTGACCACCGCGCCGTCCGCGTGCTCACCGCCGGTGAGCTGGGCGATGCCCGCGTCGGCCTTGTCGGAGAGCACATGCTCCAGGCCGAAGAGCGGGTGGTCGGAGACGTACAGACCGAGCATCTCCCGCTCCTGGGCGAGCAGATAGGTCTTGTCCCACTCCTCGTCGGTGAAGACGACGTCGAGTCCGAAGCCGGGCTCGTCGCTCTCCTCCTCCCCCATGCCGCCGAAGAGGTCGAACTGCCCCTCGGCCTCCTTGCGCTTGACCGCGACCACGTTGTCGATCATCGGCTCGAAGTGCGCGGTGAGGCCCTTGCGGGTGTGTCCGAGGCTGTCGAACGCGCCCGCCTTGATCAGCGATTCCGTGGTGCGCTTGTTGCACGCGGTCGCGTCGACCTTGTCGAGGTAGTCGGGGAAGGAGGCGTACTTGCCCTTGGCCTTACGGCTCTTGATGATCGACTCGACCACGTTGGTGCCGACGTTGCGTACGGCTTCGAGGCCGAAGAGGATCACGTCGTCGCCCTGGGCGGCGAAGTTGTGCACCGACTCGTTGACGTTCGGCGGGAGCACCTTGATGCCCATGCGGCGGCACTCGTTGAGGTAGACGGCCGACTTGTCCTTGTCGTCCTTGACGGAGGTCAGCAGCGCGGCCATGTACTCGGCGGGGTGGTTCGCCTTGAGGTAGGCGGTCCAGTACGAGACCAGGCCGTACGCGGCCGAGTGCGCCTTGTTGAACGCGTAGCCGGCGAAGGGGACCAGCACGTCCCACAGGGCCTGGATGGCTTCGTCGCTGTAGCCCTTCTTGCGGGCGCCGTCCTGGAAGAGGACGAAGTTCTTCGCCAGTTCCTCGGGCTTCTTCTTGCCCATCACGCGGCGGAGGATGTCGGCCTCGCCGAGCGAGTAGCCGGCGATGATCTGGGCGGCCTTCTGCACCTGCTCCTGGTAGACGATCAGGCCGTAGGTGACGGCCAGGACCTCTTCGAGGGGCTCCTCCAGCTCCTTGTGGATCGGCGTGATCTCCTGGAGCTTGTTCTTGCGCAGCGCGTAGTTGGTGTGCGAGTCCATGCCCATCGGGCCCGGACGGTACAGGGCGGAGACGGCGGAGATGTCTTCGAAGTTGTCGGGCTTCATCAGGCGCAGCAGCGAGCGCATGGGGCCGCCGTCGAACTGGAAGACGCCGAGGGTGTCGCCGCGCTGGAGCAGTTCGAAGGTCGTCGGGTCGTCGAGCGGGAGGCTCAGCAGATCGATGTCGATGCCCTTGTTGGACTTCACCATCTTGACGGCGTCGTCCATGATCGTCAGGTTGCGCAGGCCGAGGAAGTCCATCTTCAGCAGGCCGAGCGACTCACAGCTCGGATAGTCCCACTGCGTGATGGTCACGCCGTCGGTGTGCCGCACCCAGACGGGCACGTGCTCGGTGATGGTCTCGCTGGACATGATCACGCCGGCCGCATGCACACCCATCTGCCGCACCAGGCCCTCGACGCCCTTCGCGGTGTCGATGACCTTCTTGACGTCCGGCTCGTTCTCGTACATCGAGCGGATCTCGCCCGCCTCGCTGTAGCGGGGGTGCGAGGGGTCGGTGATGCCGTTGAGGTCGATGCCCTTGCCGAGGACGTCGGCGGGCATGGCCTTGGTGAGGCGGTCGCCCATGGCGTACGGGTAGCCCAGGACGCGCGCGGAGTCCTTGATGGCGTTCTTCGCCTTGATCTTGCCGTAGGTGCCGATCATGGCGACCTTGTCGGCGCCGTACTTCTCCGTCACGTACCTGATCACCTCGACGCGCCTGCGCTCGTCGAAGTCGATGTCGACGTCGGGCATGGAGACGCGCTCGGGGTTGAGGAACCGCTCGAAGATCAGGCCGTGCGGGATCGGGTCGAGGTCGGTGATGCCCATGGCGTACGCGACGATCGAGCCGGCGGCGGAGCCACGGCCCGGGCCGACCGCGATGCCCTGGTTCTTGGCCCACATGATGAAGTCGGCGACCACGAGGAAGTAGCCGGGGAAGCCCATCGAGATGATGACGTCCATCTCGTACTCGGCCTGCTTCTGGCGGTCCTCGGGGATGCCGCCGGGGAAGCGGCGCTCCATGCCGCGGCGGACCTCCTCCTTGAACCAGGTGACCTCGGTGTAGCCCTCGGGGATGTCGAACTTGGGCATCAGGTCGCGCTTCTCGAACATGCCGGTGGTGTCCACCATCTCGGCGACGAGGAGCGTGTTGGCGCAGCCCTGCTGCCAGGCGTCCGAGGAGTCGATGGCGTACATCTCGTCCGTGGACTTCAGGTAGTAGCCGGTGCCGTCGAACCTGAAGCGGTCGGGGTCGGAGAGGTTCTTGCCGGTCTGGATGCACAGCAGGGCGTCGTGGGCGGTCGCCTCGTGCGCGTACGTGTAGTGCGAGTCGTTGGTGACCAGCGGGGGGATGCCGAGCTTCCTGCCGATCTCCAGGAGGCCGTCGCGGACCCGGTGCTCGATGTCGATGCCGTGGTCCATCAGCTCCAGGAAGTACTTGTCCTTGCCGAAGATGTCCTGGTAGTCGGCGGCCGCCTTGAGGGCCTCTTCCTCCTGACCGAGCCGCAGCCGGGTCTGGACCTCGCCGGAGGGACAGCCGGTGGAGGCGACGATCCCCTCGGACCACTGGGCGATGGTCTCCTTGTCCATCCGGGGCCACTTCTGCAGCCAGCCCTCGGCGTACGCGTCCGACGACAACCGGAAGATGTTGTGCAGCCCCGTCTTGTTCACGGCCCACATCGTCTTGTGGGTGTAACCGCCGGAACCGGAGACGTCGTCGCGCTTCTGGTGCGGCTGGCCCCACTGGATCTTGCGCTTGTTGCGCCGGGACTCGGGGGCGACATACGCCTCGATCCCGATGATCGGGGTGACTCCGGCCTTCTTCGCTGAGTGGAAGAAGTCGTACGCCCCGTGGAGGTTGCCGTGGTCGGACATGGCGATGTGCGTCATGCCCATCTCGTTGCACGCGTTGAACATGTCCTTCAGCCGCGCGGCGCCGTCCAGCAGGGAGTACTGGGTGTGGACGTGCAAGTGCGTGAACGGCGGCTTTGACACGGTTTCGGCCTCCAAGGCAAACGTACGTCGACAAGATCCGGGCGAGATCCCGACGGGCTGCGGACAGTCTGGGGGACAGCGTCGAAGTCTATGCCTCGGCACTGACACTCGGGCCGCTTCCCCGCGTACCTTCATCCGAAGAACGCGGGCACTCCCACGGACCCTCGCACGTTGCCCTGAGGGGAGGATCCGCCCCCACACGTCATGCACCACCTGCACCAGGAGGCACCCAGCGATGTCGGTCCCCCAGCTCAACGACGAGCAGCGCGGCGACGAGATCCTCGCCGTCTTCGACACCGCCTTCGGCGAGCTCCTGGCCGCCGATCCGGCCGCGTTCCGCGTGAAGTTCCGGAAGATGGCGGCCTCGGCCTTCGCCTTCTACCGCGGCACGGCGTGCCTCTTCTACCACGACCTCGACGCCGAGAAGCGCGGCGGCCCGTACCTGGACGAGCGCACCTCGCGCGTGTGGATCCACGGCGACCTGCACGCGGAGAACTTCGGCACGTACCTGGACGCCAACGGCCGCCTGGTCTTCAACGTTAACGACTTCGACGAGGCATACGTCGGCCCCTTCACCTGGGACCTCAAGCGCTTCGCGGCCTCGATCGCCCTCATCGGGTACGCCAAGGCGTTCAGCGACGACCAGATCACCGAGCTGGTGCGCATCTACGCGGGCGCGTACCGCGAGCGGGTGCACGCGCTGGCGACCGGCGCCAAGAGCGACGAGGTGCCGCCCTTCACGCTGGACAGCGCCCAGGGCCCGCTCCTGGACGCGCTGCGGGACGCCCGCGCGCTGACCCGCTTCGGGCTGCTGGACTCGATGACGGAGATCCGTGACTTCGAGCGCCGCTTCGCCCCGGGCGGCGGCTCCATCGAGCTGGACGCCGCCACCCGCTACAAGGTCCTCGCGGCCTTCGACGGCTACCTGGAGACGCTGCCGGACGCGTCCCTGGCCCGCCCGGACTCCTACCGGGTGAAGGACGTCGTCGGCCGCCGCGGCATCGGCATCGGCTCGGCCGGGCTGCCGTCGTACAACATCCTGCTGGAGGGGCACACCGACGCCCTTGAGAACGACGTCGTGATCTACATCAAGCAGGCCCAGACCCCGGCCGTCTCCCGGCACATCACCGACCAGGCGATCCGCGACTACTTCCAGCACGAGGGCCACCGCACGGTGATCTCGCAGCGCGCCCTCCAGGCCCACGCCGACCCGTGGCTGGGCTGGACCGAGCTGGACGGCGCGGGCCAGCTGGTCGCCGAGGTCTCGCCGTACGCGGTGGACCTGGACTGGGGTGACATCGACGACCCGGAGGAGATCGCGGCGGTCGTCGCCGACCTCGGCCGGGCCACGGCCACGATGCACGCGGCGGCGGACGACACCTCCGGCGAGTCCCTGGTGCCGTTCTCCACCGAGCGCGCCATCGACGCGGCCATCGCGGCCGACGAGGACGGCTTCGCGGAGCTCCTGGTCGGCTTCGCGCACGAGTACGGCGCACGCGCGCGTGCCGACCACCACATCTTCGTGGACCTTTTCCGCAACGGCCGGATCCCGGGTCTGTGACGAAAGGGCCGCTCACAGGCACCCTTTAGGGGTCTCTTACAGGAGCACGTGGCACACTCTCACCGCTATGGACATATCCGGGACCCAGCTGCGAGCCGTACGCGCGGCGCTGTTCACGTCACTCGTCGTGACGCTGAGCGCCGCGTCGCACGTGCTGCTGTCCCGGGCACCCCTGCCGCTGAACACGGTGGCCCTGCTCACGGCCGCCGTGTTCGTCCTCGCGTACGCCCTGGCCGGCCGGGAGCGGACCTTCGGGCGGATCGCCGCCCTGCTGATCCCGCTGGAGCTGGCCGCCGACACGATCCTCACCACGGGCCAGCACGTCTGTTACGGCAGCGCGGGCGGGCCGGTCGCCGGCCCCCTGGCCTCCGTCGGCTGGGACGTGCTGTGCGGTGACGGCACCCAGGTCGGCGCCCCGCTCGCCCAGGTCACCGGCACCGACCCCGACCAGCTCGGCGGTCTCCTCGCCCACGTCGACCCGGTCACCGCCTGGCTCCTGCTCGGCGCCCACATCGGCGTCGGCCTCCTCGCCGCCGCCTGGCTGCGCCGCGGCGAGCGGGCCCTGGCGCAGCTGCTGAGCGCGGTCGCGGCCACCACCTTCCGGCCGCTGCTGCTGGCGGTCGCGGCGGTGACGGTGCGCACGGCCGTGCCGGCCCGTCGCCTCCCGCGCCCCGCCCGCCGTACGGCCTCCGCCCGCAACCGCCTCCTCGTGCACTCCCCGGGACGCCGTGGACCGCCGTGCTCGCCCGCCTTCACCAGCGCGTGAACAGCGTCTGAGCACCACAGCCCACCCATACGTATTCCGCACACGACGTGTGCGCGTCCCCATGGAGATCACCAACATGAGCAAGCGGAACAGCCAGGCCTCGAAGTCGGCTGCCCGGGAGCGGCTGCGCGCCGAGCGCGAGCGCGAGGCGAAGCGGGCGAAGACGAGGCGGCAGATCATCGTCGCCGCCTCGGTCGTCGGCGTCCTGGCGGCGGCAGGCGGCATCGGCTACGCCGTCGTCCAGGCCAACAAGCCCACCCACTGGGAGTCGGCGAAGGACGACAAGGTCGTCGCGCCGGCCAACACCACGGGCACCAACGGCACGACCATCGTCATCGGCAAGAGCAGCGCCAAGAAGACCCTCAAGATCTACGAGGACCCGCGCTGCCCGGTCTGCGCCCAGTTCGAACAGACCGTCGGCTCGACCGTGAAAAAGGACATCGACGACGGCAAGTACAAGTTCCAGTTCGTGGGCGCCACGTTCATCGACAACAAGGACAACGGCGAGGGCTCCAAGAACGCGATGAGCGCCCTGGGCGCCGCGCTGAACGTCAGCGACGCGGCGTTCCTGGAGTACAAGACCGCGCTGTACTCGGCGAAGTGGCACCCGGACGAGGCGGAAGACAAGTTCAAGGACGACAGCTACCTCATCGACGTCGCCGACACCGTCCCCGCGCTGAAGGACAACAAGAAGTTCCAGGATGCGGTCAAAAAGGGCACCTACGACGCCTGGGCGATGGCCATGTCGAAGGCCTTCGACGACAACAAGGACGGCGTGACCGGCACCCCGGGCTTCGTCATGGACGGCAAGCAGCTCAACGGGGGCACGCCGCTCATGACGGTGGCCGACTTCAACAAGGCGGTGGGTGAGGCCCTCAAGGGCTGAGTTGCAAGAGGCGGCCGACAGCAGCAAGTTCAGCGCTCCGCCCGCTTTGATCTTGCACTGACGCTTTTGTTAGATTCCCCCTCGTAATCGACCATGCATTCGAGGGGGAACTCGATGTCTCGCATCAAGTCCGCGCTCTGCGCGCTCGCCGCCGCCGGCGCTGCAACCATCCTGGCCGCCAGTCCTGCCAGCGCAGGCACCGACGTCTTCGTCAACACAGACGACCCCTGGAACGCCGGCACGGCAGAGTTCCGCAGCTACGGGGACAAAGTGATCGTTTGCGACAACAGGTCCGACGGCATGCGCGCAACGGCGACCTTCGTCTATACGGGGGCGCACTCCAGCGAGAAAGTGAACATCTCGGACACCAACGGCGCCGGGAACAGCTGTGCCGCCAAGTCCTTCGACATCCCCGAGGGAAACCGCGTCCTGCTTGCGGTCTGCGTCCAGAACGGCGCGGGCGGCACTCTCAAGAACTGCTCAGAGGACAAGGAAGGCAAGGCCTGAGTCATCGAGGCCCTCAGCCGCTGACAGCACAGTGACGAGTGGGCGAACTTTCGCTGGTTCGCCCGCTCTTGTTCATACCAGTCAGTAACCTGATCGGCTGTGACCAGTCGATACAGATCATCCGAGCAGCACAACTCCCTTAATCCGCGCCGCCGTACGGTCGTCAAGGCCGCGGCGGCGACGGCTGTCCTGGCCGGTCCGCTCGCCGCCGCGCTGCCCGCCGGCGCCGCCGAAGCGGCCCCCGCCTTCCTGCACGGCGTCGCCTCCGGTGACCCGCTGCCCGACGGCGTCCTGCTGTGGACGCGCGTGACGCCGACCGCCGACGCGACGCCCGGCTCCGGGCTCGGTCCGGACACCGAGGTCAGCTGGGTCGTCGCCCGGGACAAGGCGCTGATGAACATCGTCGCCAAGGGCTCGACCACCGCGACCGCCGCCTCCGACCACACCGTCAAGGCGGACATACGGGGCCTGGAGCCGGCCACCGACTACTGGTTCCGCTTCTCGGCCGGCGGCACGGACTCCCCGGTGGCGCGCACCCGCACCGCGCCGGCGGCGAACGCCTCCGTCTCCGGCCTGCGCTTCGGCGTGGTCTCCTGCGCCAACTGGGAGGCCGGCTACTTCGGTTCGTACCGCCACCTCGCCGCCCGCGGCGACCTGGACGCCTGGCTGCACCTCGGCGACTACATCTACGAGTACGGCACCGGCCAGTACGGCACGCGCGGCACCGTCGTACGGCAGACGGAGCCCGCCAACGAGATCCTCACGCTCGCCGACTACCGCGGCCGGCACGGCAAGTACAAGACCGACGCGGATCTCCAGGCCCTGCACGCGAAGGCGCCGGTCATCGCGATCTGGGACGACCACGAGATGGCCAACGACGCCTGGTCGGGCGGCGCCGAGAACCACACCGAGGGCGCCGAGGGCGCGTGGGCCGCGCGTCAGGCCGCCGCCAAGCAGGCGTACTTCGAGTGGATGCCGGTGCGTCCGGCCATCGCCGGCACCACCTACCGGCGGCTGCGCTTCGGCAAGCTCGCCGACCTCTCGCTGCTGGACCTGCGTTCCTTCCGCTCGCAGCAGGTCAAGGCAGGCAACGGCGAGGTCGACGACCCGGACCGCACCCTCACCGGCCGCGCCCAACTGGACTGGCTGAAGGCGGGCCTGAAGTCCTCTGACACCACCTGGCGACTGGTCGGCAACTCGGTGATGATCTCGCCGTTCGCGATCGGCTCCCTCTCCGCGGACCTGCTCAAGCCGCTGGCCAAGCTGCTGGGCCTGCCGCAGGAGGGCCTCGCCCTCAACACCGACCAGTGGGACGGCTATACGGACGACCGCCGCGAGCTGCTCGCGCATCTGCGCTCGAACGCGATCCGCAACACCGTGTTCCTCACCGGCGACATCCACATGGCGTGGGCCAACGACGTGCCGGTGGACGCCGGCACCTACCCGCTGTCGGCCTCCGCCGCCACGGAGTTCGTCGTCACGTCGGTCACCTCCGACAACCTCGACGACATCGTGAAGGTCCCCGAGGGCACCGTCTCCGCGATCGCCTCACCGGTCATCCGGGCCGCCAACCGGCACGTCCACTGGGTCGACACCGACCGTCACGGCTACGGCATCCTGGACATCACGGCCGACCGCGCGCAGATGGACTACTACGTCCTGGCCGACAAGACCAAGCAGGACTCCGGCGCCTCCTGGGCGCGTTCGTACCGCACCCGCAGCGGCACGCAGAAGGTCGAGCGCACCTACGACCCTGTGTAAGCCCTGTGCCACGAGGTCGATTTTCGGCCACTCCTGGCCCGATTGCGGGCTGTTAACCGGAGATCACATCGCTACGGCGGGTGGTGCGAGTCGCATCCCGAATGCGGACACACCACCCGCCCGGGCAACGGAACCCGTTACGCCGCGATCTCGCACTCCGGACAGTTGATCATTCACTTACCCCAAATGCTCCCATCTGCCGGGTATTTGATTGGGCCTGATCGATTCTCTTCGGACATGGGCATGTCCACGTAATGTCCGGGCGGCGGCCAGGAAGACCCCTGTGCCCCCTCCCCAACGCATCAGCCAGGAGTCAGCATGCGTGTGCTTGCCCGAATATCCCCCTCTACGCGCAGACGTGTTCTTGCCACGACAGCCGTGGCCGGAACCTTGATGCTCACTCCGCTGTCGGCACCCACCACAGTCGCGGCGGCCCAGGCTCCGGCCGCCGACTGCGCCGAGGAGAGCAGCCCCGCAGCCCGCGAGGCGCACCCCGGACACGGTGGCGAGGCCGTCGCCGAGCCCAACGAGGTCAGCGCGGCCAAGGCCCAGGCGATGGACGCCGATCTGCGGAAGAAGCTCGACAAGCTGCCCGCCACCGGCAACCGCAGCCTCGCGGCGGCCGCCTCGACCACCATCCCGGTCTACTTCCACGTCATCCACGACGGCGCGACCGGGCAGCTCGACTCCGCCGACATCAACGCCCAGATGAACGTCCTGAACGCGGCCTACGCCGGCCAGGGCACCGGAAACGTCGACTCCGGCTACCAGTTCACCCTGGCCGGCACCGACTACACCGACAACGCGGCCTGGTACGGCGTCGGTTACGGCTCCGCCGAGGAGAAGGCGATGAAGACCGCCCTGCGCAGGGGCGGCGCGAACGCGCTCAACGTCTACACCGCCAACCTCGGCGACGGCCTCCTCGGCTGGGCCACCTTCCCCAGCTCCTACAAGTCCAGCCCCTCGATGGACGGCGTCGTCCTCCTCGACGAGTCCCTGCCCGGCGGCTCGGCCACGAACTACGACGAGGGCGACACCGCGACCCACGAGGTCGGCCACTGGATGGGCCTGTACCACACCTTCCAGGGCGGCTGTAGCGGCAACGGCGACTACGTCGACGACACCCCGGCCGAGAAGAGCGCCGCGTACGAGTGCCCGGAGGGAAGGGACACCTGCACCCGCAAGGCGGGCGCGGACCCGATCCACAACTTCATGGACTACACGTACGACGTCTGCATGTACCAGTTCACCGCGGGCCAGGTGACCCGCATGCAGCAGAACTGGGCGGCGTACCGAGCGGCGGGCTGAGCCTAGTACTGCAACGGTGCTTGCCGTGACTGCTGGCCAGTTCGCTCGTTGGTGTGGTCATGGGTGGGGACCATGCTGGTGTCAGGTTGTGGGCGG